>DASQRV010000303.1:0-2504 GCA_035642735.1 Steroidobacteraceae bacterium | reverse complement strand
TCACCACCGCCCCCGGCGTCGCCAGCGACGCTGGGTCGATCGGGCCGTTGAAGCGCTCGCGGATCGGTGCCGTGGTCGAGAAGCCATCGAGAGCGTTGACCTGGTCCTGCAGTGGGTTCAGCTGGTTCGGCGGCTGGATGTTGAGCGTGCCATCGGTCGAGCCCGCGAAGTACACATCGAACGGGTACGGCAGGATGCCGGCCGCAGGACAATAGAGCGCCGTGTTGGCTGATCGTGTCGGACTGACGCACGAAGGGGTCGCGGACCCTGGATTGCCGTTGTAGCTCGTGAGGTCGGCCTGACCCGTGACCGTGCCGTAGCCACTGTGCGAGCAGCCGCCGACGAGTAACAACACGCCCGAGACCACTCCGGCGGCAATGAGTCTTTTCATATCCCTCGAAGCTCCTGGCCGACCTCGCCACGCGTGAGTCAGCCGCGCTGGCGGTCGGTGTTCTGCTGTGGTTCGCGAGCCATCTGAATTCTTGTGGCTCACCGGCCGTTGACCCCCTCCTGCCGGTGCTGCTTGAGCGCTGTCGAACGAGTCGAGCTAGAGTACGCTCACGGCCAGAACAGAGGCAAGGTGCGGCCCGGAAACAACCAAAGCGCGCGCTTGGCGTTGGGTGGCAGGTCAGAGCGCCGCTCGGCCGCTCCCGGAAAAAGGGCGGGCGGGCCGCGCGTGCTGCGCATCATCGGCGGCACGTGGCGCGGCCGGAAACTGCGTTTTCCCGCCGGCGCCGCTATCCGCCCCACGCCGGATCGCGTGCGTGAGACGCTCTTCAACTGGCTGGGCGCCGCGATTCAAGGTGCACGCTGCCTCGATCTCTTCGCCGGCAGCGGCGCGCTCGGCCTCGAAGCGCTCTCGCGCGGCGCGGCACACGTCACCTTCGTCGAGCGCGACGCGTCGGCGGCGCAGGCGCTGCGCGAGCTCCTCGTGGCATGGCAGGCTGGCGATGCGCGGGTCGACCGCAGCGACGCGCTTCGTTATCTCGCGGGCGAGCCGCGGCCGTTCGACATAGTGTTCCTCGATCCGCCGTTTGCCTCGGCGCTGCTCGCCCGCTCCGCGGCGCTGCTCGAGGAGCGACACTGGCTCGCGGCGGACGCCCGCATCTACCTCGAGTGTGCGGCCCGCGAGGGACTGCCGCCGCTGCCCGCGACCTGGCGGGTGCTGAAGGCGAAGCAGGCGGGTGAGGTCGGTTATCATCTGTTGGCCCACACAGCGCCGGACACTGACACCGCATGAAACGCAACGCCGTCTACCCGGGCACCTTCGATCCCATCACCAACGGTCATCAGGACCTGGTGCGCCGCGCCGCCGGCATCTTCGACCACGTGGTGGTCGCCATTGCCGCCAACCCCAACAAGACCCCGCTCCTGAGCGTCGAGAAACGCGTGGAGCTCGCGCGGCGCGTGCTGCACGACCTGCCGAACGTGGAGGTGCAGGGCTACTCGGGACTCACGGTGAACTTCGCGCGCCGCTATCAGGATGCGGTCATCGTGCGCGGCCTGCGCGCGGTGTCGGATTTCGAGTTCGAGTTTCAGCTCGCCAACATGTCACGGCACCTCGACCGCAACTTCGAGACCGTATTCCTCACTCCGCAGGAGCCGTTCTCCTTCATTTCCTCGACCCTGGTGCGGGAGATCGCCGTGCTCGGCGGGGACGTGAGCGCTTTCGTGCACCCGATCGTCGAAGCGGAGCTGAAGAAGCACCGGCGGCCTTGAGGGTGCGCGCCCGCGCCTTCGCCGCCACCTTGCGGCCCATCCGGCGGCGCGCCCGGCGGATGCGCGGCAGGCGTATGCGCTCGGCAGGCGCCGGCAGCGTTCCGGCGCGCTTCAGCTCATTCGCCCGCCACAGGTAACAGGCGGCGGTCGTGCGGTAGGGCCTCCAGCGCTCGCCCCAGGCGGCGAGTGCCTGCGGACGCGGCAAGCGTGAGAGCCCGTATGCCGCCTGAAACCCGGTGCGCAGTCCGAAATCATCGGCCGGCAGCACGTCGGGCCTGCCGAGGCGGAATACGAGCAGCATCTCCACGGTCCAGCGCCCGATGCCGCGCACCTGCGTGAGACGCGCGATGATCTCCTCGTCGCTGAGCTCGAGGAGCGTCGCGGCATCGGGCACCATCCCCCCGAGGGTCTTCTCCGCGAGATCGCGCAGCGAGGCGACTTTGGCGAAGGAGAATCCCGCGGCCCGCAGGCTCTCTGCCGGGGCCGCCAGCACCTGCGCGGGGGTTGGGAAGACTCCTGCGCCGCACGAGTCCACGAGGCGCTTCAGGATGGTGTTGGCGGCGGTGCCGTTGAGCTGCTGATGGGCGATCGCCCGTGCGAGTGTCTCGAAGGGGTGGCCGTCGGCCTGTGCCGAGAGCCGGCAAGATCCCACGGCACGGATCAGGCCGCCGAGCACCGCATCGGCGCGGGTAAGATGAGTGAGAATGTGCCGGCTCATCGGCGCCTACTTCTGACAGCCCGGACAATAGTACGTGGAGCGCTGTCCCTGGGTCACCGCCCGCACC
>DASQRV010000302.1:0-4706 GCA_035642735.1 Steroidobacteraceae bacterium | reverse complement strand
GCACCTGCGCGGCGAGCGGCGGCTCGAAATCGCAGAACCACGGGAAGGGCTCGGGGGCGGCCCACTCCTCGCCCATGAACAGCAGCGGCGGCTGCGGCGCGAGCAGCACCAGCGCGGTAGCGGCACGCAGCGCCGCGGCATCGTCCACCAGCTGTGTCAGGCGCTCGCCGCGCGGGCGATTGCCCACCTGGTCGTGGTTCTGCAGGAAGTCGATGAAGGCGCTCGCGGGCAGATGCGCGCTGCGCTCGCCGCGCCGTGTGCCGCCGAAACGCGAGTACTCGCCCTGATAGGCGAAGCCCTCCGCCAGGGCACGACACAGCAGCTGCTGAGGCTGCTCGCTGTAATCGCCGTAGTAACCCCGCGCTTCGCCGGTGAGCAGGACGTGCAGGCAGTGGTGTACGTCGTCGTTCCATTGCGCATCGCAGGTATCGCAGCCGCCCTCGCGCCCGAGGAGCGCGGCGGCGTTGTGCACGTTCTCGAGCGTCAGGTAGATGTTGCCTCCGCGGCCTGGGCCAGTGCGTGCCGCGTGCGCCAGCTCCCTGACGATGTGCGGTCCGCTCCCATCGTAGACGGCGTGTATCGCATCGAGGCGCAAGCCGTCGATGTGATACTCCTCGAGCCAGTAGAGGGCATTGTGGACGAAGAAGTCACGGACGGTGCGACTGCCTGCGCCATCGAAGTTGATGGCGTCTCCCCAGGGCGTCTCGTGGCGCGTGTCGAAGAACTGCGGTGCGTACAGGTGCAGGTAGTTGCCCTCGGGGCCGAAGTGGTTGTAGACGACATCGAGGATCACGGCGAGACCGTGCTGGTGCGCGGCGACGATCAGCGCCTTGAGCTCCTCGGGACGGCCGTAAGAGGCCTGCGGCGCGTACGGCAGCACCCCGTCGTAGCCCCAGTTGCGCTCGCCCGGGAAGGCTCCGAGCGGCATGAGCTCGATGGCCGTGACGCCGAGGCGCTGGAGGTGCGCGAGCCGGGCGGCTACCGAGGCGTAGGTGCCAGCGGCGTTGAACGTGCCGACGTGCAGCTCGTAGAGGACCGCCGCGTGCCAGGGCGGGGCTTGCCACTCGGCATCGTCCCAGGCGTAGGCGGTCGGATCGACGACCTCGCTCGGCCCGTGCACGCCGAGCGGATTGCGGCGCGAGGCGGGGTCGGGAACTTCCCGGGTGCCGTCGATGCGATAGCGGTAGAGGCTGCCGGCGCCGGCCGCGCTCGTCAGCAGCGCGAAGAAGCCGCCCTCGAGTGCCTGCATCGGCGCGGCATGCACGGCCGCGCCGCGCGGATCGCACAGCAGCACCTCGACCTGCCGAGCCGCGGGCGCCCACAGCCGAAAACGCACCTCACCGCCCGCGGTGAGCTCCGCGCCGAAGGGCATGTGGTGTCGCCGCCGCAGCGGCGGTTCGCCGTCCAATCCGATCCTCCCTGATCAGGCGGCGCGCTCCTGCGCGCCTCAGGCCGTCAGCGCGGCGAGGGTCCGCAAGGGCACTGCCGCCCAATCGGGCCGCCCCGGCAACTCCCGTTGCAGGTCGGCGCAGGCGTCCTCGAGCTCGAACAGTCGCAGCAGCGGCACGACCTCCGTCAGCGATGGATACAGGCCACTCGCCCGCGCCGGCTCATCGTAACCGCTGAGAAAGGCGCTGCGCGTCTCGCGCTCCCAGGCGTCGAGTTGCGACTCCCAACGCTCACGCTCACTGGCGGAGATCAGCGAACACTGTTGTAACGCCATTCGCCGCGCGTACGCAAACGAACGTAACATCGTGGCGACATCCGCGAGCGGCGAGCAGCGGCGGCGTCGCTCCGCGGCGACGCTCTGGCCCGCCGCGCCGGCGTCGGTGATGATGAAGTCGTTGCGCCGCAGCAGCACCTGGCGCAGATGATAGTCGCCGTGACAGCGGATCTTCAGCGCCCCGGGGAGTTCGGTGGGAGCTGCGGCGACGCTGTGCAGCAGTGCCTCGCGTCGCGCGAGCACCGTGGCAGCGGTTGCCGCGGTCCCGGCTGGGAGCTGCGGGAGAAATTCCCCGAGCCTGTCGAGCGCTGCGGTTGCCGCCTCACGCGCGCTGCGCCGCCAGGCGTCGAGATCCGCGGCCGTGAGCGGCGCGGGCGCCAGTGCGGGATCGACGGCCGCGGCCAACACCCCGTGAAGCTGCGCGGTGCGCGTCCCGAGCGTGTGGATCAGCGCGAGGTACAGGCCATGGGCATCGGCGGCCGGCGCTGCGGGCTGCGCCACGCGCTCCTCGAGGAAACGCACCAGGTGGTTGATGGTGTAGTCCCAGCCATCGCCCTGGTTGGACACGAAGGCCTGCAGCAGTGCGAGCGTAGAGCTGGCGTGCTCGGCGCGCTGGTACTCGATGAAGCCGGCGAGCGGCACGCTGTTGGGGAAATGCGCAACCTCGGTCAGGTAGCGCGCGACATCGATGCCGGCGTCGTTGCCGGGCTGGACGCGGCGCACGATCTTGAGGAAGAACCCATCTCCGATTCTCACCGTGGTGTTGGTACCCTGGACGCCCGCCGGCACGAGCGGCAGGTCGCCCGGGTGTGCCGCGCGCAGCTCGGCGAAGGCGCTGGTCGGTGTACAGCGCACGCGGCCGAGCTGGGTCGCGAGCTCGCGCCCTCCGCCGATGCTCTCGATGACCAGACGGCAGAAGTCCTCATCCGCCGCGGCATCCGCCAGCACACCGGTCGAGGCGTGCTGACGCACGCGCGCGAGCGCCGCCGGCAGTAGCCTGCGGTAGCGGGCCTCGTCGGCATCCTCGAGGGCGATGGTCAGCGGCACGAAGTATTCCCCGGCCTGCGCGCCGCTTTGGACCTCGAAGATCGCGACCAGCCAGCGCTCGAGGTCGGCCTGCGGCAGGCACCAGTCGGTGAGGGTGGCTCCCGCGAGGCCCGCGCCGCGCGCCGCCGGAACCTGACCCAGCACCACCCCCGCCGGGGCAGCCCAGCGCTGCGTGGCGAGGAATCCGGCCACCACGCGTCCCTCGAGCTGCGCGCGCAGCGCGCTCGCGAGACTTGCACGCCAGGGCGCAACCCGCTCGGGAAAGAAGCTGCTCCAGCCCTCGATCAGCACCAGCACCGGCAGGTCTTCGCGCGCGGCGCGCTCATCGTGCCAGGGCGGCGCTTCGGCCTCGCGGCTGAGGCGAAACCAGTAGAACGCATAGCCCGGCAGCGTCAGCAGGTACGGCAGCTCGCCAATCGGCGGAAATGCCGCGCGGCCGAGCAGCTCGATCGGCACGGCGCCCTTGTAGTCGGCGAGATCGAGCTCGACCGGCTGCGCCGAGCGCGCCAGGTTCGCCACGCACAGAATCGCGTCGCTGCCGTACTCGCGCAGATACACCAGCACGCGGCGGTTGCCCGGACGGATGAAGCGCAGGCTGCCGCGGCCGAAGGCCTGTGAGCTGCGGCGCACCTGCAGCAGGCGCTTCATCCAGTTCAGGAGCGAGGAGCGGTCGCGGCTCTGCGCCTCGACGTTCACGGCCTCGTAGCCGTACACCGGATCCATGATCGGCGGCAGGTACAGCTGCTGCGGGTCGGCGCGCGAGAAGCCGGCGTTACGGTCGGGGCTCCACTGCATCGGAGTGCGCAGCCCGTTGCGGTCGCCGAGAAAGACGTTGTCGCCCATGCCGATTTCGTCGCCGTAATAGATGATCGGCGCGCCCGGCATCGACAGCAGCAGGCTGTTCATGAGCTTGATGCGCTCGTGATCGTTGTCGAGGAGCGGCGCGAGACGCCGCCGGATCCCGAGGTTGAGCCGCGCACGCCCGTCCGCGGCATACGCCTGGTACATGTAGTCGCGCTCGCGGCTGGTCACCATCTCGAGCGTCAACTCGTCGTGATTGCGCAGGAAGATCGCCCACTGGCAGGTGTCGGGGATGTCGGGCGTCTGCTCCATGATCTCGACGATCGGATGGCGGTCCTCCTGGCCAATCGCCATGTACATGCGCGGCATCAGCGGAAAGTGGTACGCCATCTGGCATTCATCACGGCCGTCGCCGAAGTAGTCGCGCACGTCCTCCGGCCATTGGTTCGCCTCCGCCAGCAACATGCGATCGGGGTAGCGGCTGGTGATGTGACGGCGGATGACGCGGATGATGTCGTGAGTCTCGCGCAGGTTCTCGTTGATGGTGCCTTCGCGCTCGCACAGGTATGGCACGGCGTCCAGGCGGAAGCCATCGACTCCGAGGCGCAGCCAGAAGTCCATGACGCGCAGCATGGCGCGCAGCACCTGCGGATTGTCGAAATTCAGATCCGGCTGGTGACTGAAGAAGCGGTGCCAGTAGTAGGCGCGCGCTTCGGGGTCCCAGGACCAGTTGGATGACTCGGTGTCGCGGAAGATGACGCGCGTGCCCGCGTAGCGCTGCGGCGTGTCGCTCCAGACGTAGTAGTTGCGCTTGGTCGAGCCGGGCGGTGCGCGGCGCGCCGCCTGGAACCAGGGGTGCGCGTCGGAGGTGTGGTTGAGCACCAGCTCGGTGATCACGCGCAGGTTGCGGCGATGCGCCTCGCGGACGAACGCGCGGAACTGGGCGCGTGTGCCGTACTGCGGATGGGTGTTGTGATAGTCGGCGATGTCGTAGCCATCGTCACGCCCGGGGGAGGGGTAGAAGGGCAGCAGCCAGATGGTGTTGACGCCGAGGTCCTGGATGTACTCGAGCTTGCGCGTGAGCCCGACGAAATCGCCGACGCCATCGTCGTTGGCATCGAAGAACGCCCGCACG
>DASQRV010000301.1:0-12392 GCA_035642735.1 Steroidobacteraceae bacterium | reverse complement strand
GCGTTCGTGACCAGGGTGACCGGGGTGCCGGCGGCGTTGAGTTCCGCGAGCAGCCGCTGCATATCGTCGTACTTGCCGTAGAACACAGCGGTGTTGAGCGCCAGCGCACCGGCCAGCAGGTCGGCCTTCAGTCCGATCTCGTAGTCCGTGAGCTGCTCGGGCTTGAACGGCTGATCGTGGAGCGAGGCGACCGGCGAATTCCATCCGCCCGAGCGCTGGCTGCGTCCGATACGCGCATAGGCGTTGAGCCCCTCGCTCAGCCGGTAGCGTGTGGAGAGCTCCCACGACCAGAAGTGGTAGCTCACGCTCTCGTCGACCGGCGGGCAAGGGCCGGGCGGCGCGCCACCAATGGTGCAGCTCTGGCCGCCCGGAAAGCCAGGAGCCGGTGGAGCGATCACGTAATCGTTCTCCGAGAGCTCGCGAAGATCGTCGGTACGCCGCACGCCCGCGGCCACCGCCCAGTCGGGTGTGAGCTGATACTCGCCGTGCAGATACCCGGCCGTGGAGCGGTTCCTGACCGAGTTCTCATTGTAGACGGGCACGGGCGAGAACAACGGGGTGAGCGGCACGCAGCTGCCCGGCGGTGCCTGCGGCGGGCAGGTTATCTGATCGAACTGCGCGACTGCCGCGAGAAATTCCGGCGACGCGGGCGCCTGCACCGAGGGCGCGCTGCCGTTGTCGAGGAACCAGTAGAGACCGGCCACCCAATCGAGGTGACCGCCGAATGCCTTGTCGTTGATCTGCCACTCGGCGCTCTTCTGGTTCGAGGTGTTCGAGAGCGTGGTGTCCGCGAGCGGCAGTGTTGTGGCGTCGACGTCGAGCGCGGTGTTGGCGTCGAGATGGCGATAACCGAGGATCAGCTTCACGGTAGTGTCGGCGCCGAGCTTCTGACTGGCCGTCAGTTGCAGGCTGTCGGTGGTGGCATTGTCGTGGGCGGGAAAGCTGCCGTCCGTCTGGTACGGGTCCGAAGGGAAAGTCACGGTCGGCAGCCCCGGAACCGGAACCTGGGCGAACGCCGCGCCGATCTGCGACACCAGCGTCCCGGGGGCAGGCCCCGTGAGCGGGTGCAGGACCGCCCCGTACTCGCGCGCCTCGAAGCGCTCGTAGGTGAAGTAGAACTCGGTGCCGGCAGCTGACTTCCACAGCGCACCGAAGCGCGCCTGGTAGCGATGCTGATTCATGAGGTTGTCCTGGCCCGAGCCGACACTCGAGCCGAAGCCACTGCGGCTATTGTCCTGGTAGGCAAATCGCAGTGCGAAGTCGCTCCCCAGGGGCAGATTGACAATGGCCCGACCCATGAACGAGTCGTAGTTCCCGCCCGACAGCGCCACCTCACCCGACACCTGCTGCAGCTCGGGCCGATGACTCATCAGCAGGATCGAGCCGCCGGTGTTGTTGCGGCCAAAAAGTGTTCCCTGCGAACCGCGCAGCACCTCGACGGAGTCGATGTCGAGGAGCGTCGCCATCGCACCCTGCCCGTTCGCGACGTACACCCCATCGACGTACAGCCCGACCGCCGGGTCGAACATGATCGCGGAGCGGATGACCGTCTGGCCGCGTATCGTGACATCGAGCGCCGAGACCGACTGCGGCGAGGGGATCATGCGCGTGTTGGGTATGTCGCGGTCGATGTCGTCCAGCAGCACGGCATTAGCCTCGCGCAGCTGCTGGCCCGAGCGCGCGCTGACCGCGAGGGGCGTATCCTCGAGGCGCTCCTGGCGACGGCGTGCGTACACGATGACCTCCTCCAGAGCGCCGGCGGTTGCCGCCGACTGCTGCGGCACCGCTTCATCGGCTGTGCCCGGGTCGGCGGCCGCGAGGCGGGCGGCCGCCAGGAGGGTCGGGGCCAACGCGGTGGCGAACCATCGCGAACCAAGGCCGGGCGCAGCAACCCCGATGTATGATCGTTGCACGGTTCCCGCTCCTTCCCCCGGCGTCCCCCGAGGCCTCCAGTGACTGGACGCTCACCTGAGCTGGTTACAAAATGTTAACGGCAGGATCATGCGACAGGAAGCGCTTCGTGCAATGTTGTCCGTTCGGGAACAGCGGATCGGTGGGCCGCTCCTGCGCTGATGCTCGCGGCGTGCCGGCATGAGCACCGCGCCGCCGTCAGCGTCCATCGAGCGCGCCGTCTGTGTGTATTGCGCCTCGAGCCGCAGCGCCCATCCTGAGTACCGCGCGGCCGCGCGACGCCTGGGCGAAGTGCTCGCGGCCGAGGGGGTGGGAATCGTCTACGGCGGCGGCGCCGTTGGCTCGATGGGAGCCCTCGCCGACGGCGCGCTCGCGCGCGGTGGTCGCGTGATCGGTGTCCTGCCGCGCTTCATGGCCGATCTCGAATGGGGCCACAAGGGTCTCACCGATCTTCAGCTGGTCGAGGATCTGCGCACTCGCAAACACATGATGCTGACGCTCAGCCAGGCGGCGATTGCGCTGCCCGGCGGCTCGGGCACGCTCGAAGAGCTGCTCGAGACGATCACTTTCAAGCGTCTCGGGCTGTACCTGAACCCGATCCTGCTGGTGAATACCCGCGGGTTCTTCACCCCGCTGCTCGAGGTGCTGGCGCGCGCCGTCGAGGAGCGCTTCATGGATCAGCGACACCTGCTGATGTGGCAGGTCGTCGCCACTCCGGAGGACGTTCCCGCGGCGCTGGCGCGGGCGCCGGCCTGGAGCGCCGAAGCCCGGGCGTTCGCTTCAGTCTAGCGGCTCGAAAGTTAACAGACTTTAACCATTCGCCCACCGCGGGGGCATGCTGCCCGAGCTAGTGTCGCGCGGCTATGCCAGAGGGAATGCGCCGTGCGCGAGTCTTGTGCCGGGACCGATGCGGCGCGGCCTGCCGCGCGCCGCGCCTGAGCGCGTGCCTGGCGAGCGTCGTGCTCTTTTTGCTCGCCGGGTGCAACCTGGGGCCGCGCTACCACCGCCCCGATATTCCCCCTCCTTCCTCCTGGGTGACCGCAAGCGATGCGAACGCCCCGGAATGGCCCGGAAGCGAATGGTGGCGTGGGTTCCAGTCGGACGATCTCAACCGCTTCATCGCCCAGGCAGAGCACGCGAACGACGACCTGCGGGCGGCGATCTCGCGCGTGCACCAGGCCGACGCGCAGCGACGTATCGCGGGCGCACCGCTCCTGCCGACGCTCACCGCGGGGGCTAACGCCCAGCGGGCGCGCGCCCAGATCCCGGGCGGCGAGATCGTGACCGGCAACGCCTTCAGCCCGCTGCTCAATGCGAGCTACGAGCTCGACTTCTGGGGCAAGAACCGCGCCGCGCTCGCCGCAGCGGGAGCGAGCGCCAAAGCCAGCCGTTACGACCGCACCACGGTCGAGCTCGGTGTGCAGGCCGGCGTGGCCAGCACTTATTTCCAGGCGCTCGAGCTGCGCGATCGGCTCGCCATTGCCGACGCCAACTTCGCCAACGCCAGCAAGACCCTGCACGGACTGAAGCTCGAGCAGCACGCCGGCATCACCACCGCGCTCGATGTCGCGCAGCAGGAAACCGTGGTGGCGACGGTAAACGCCACGATCCCGCCGCTCAGGCAGCAGCTGCGCCAGAGTCTCGATGCGCTCGCGATTCTCGTCGGCAGCACACCCGAGGCGATTGACGTCACGCACGGCAGCCTCGACGAGCTCGGGCAGCCGCCGGTACGGCCGGGGTTGCCTTCGGAGCTCCTCACGCGCCGTCCCGACGTCGCCTCGGCCGAAGCGCAGCTGATTGCGGCCAACGCCAATATCGCCGCCGCGCGGGCCGCGTTCTTTCCGAGCATCTCCCTCACTGCGAGCGGCGGTTACGCGAGCCCGGCGCTCGCCGCCCTCGTAACGCCGGCTAGCCGCGTGTGGTCGATCGGCGCGGGGTTGACGCAGCCGATCTTCCAGGGCGGGGCGCTGCTCGGTCAGTATCAGCTCGCGAAGGGTCATTACGAGGAGCTGCTCGCGGACTACCACAAGGCGGTCATCTCCGCGCTCTCTAACGTCGAGGACGCGCTCAGCGCCCTGCAGCAGACCACCGAGCTCGTGCAGCGGCAGCAGCAGGCGACCGACACGGCGCAGCGCGCCTCCGAGTTCGCGCAGCGCCAGATGCGCGCCGGCACCATCAACATCCTGACACTTCTGAATACGGAGACGGCCTTGTTCAGCGCCCGTGATGCGCTCGCGCAGGCGAAATTCGCGCACCTTCAAGCCCTGCTGCAGCTCTACCAGGCTCTCGGTGGCGGCTGGCAACCCGGCGAGGAGCGCCTGTGAGGCTGCAGCTCCCACCGGGTCGGCAGGGGCGCCTCGCCGCGCTCGGCGCGATCGTCGCGCTCCTCGTCGTGGCCGTCGCTGCCTGGCGCTGGCTGGGCGCGAAACCTCTGCCTGCGGCGAAACCGAAGGCGATCGCGGTGGACGTCGCCAGCGTGAACCGAGCCGACGTCCCGGTCTATCTCGAGGGACTCGGCACCGTGCAGGCGTTCTACACCGTCACCATCACCGCGCGGGTCGATGGCCAGATCGAGAAGGTCGCCTTCAGGGAAGGCCAGGATGTGAGGAAGGGCGATCTGCTGGTACAGATCGACCCGCGGCCGTACCAGGCGGCGCTCGGTGTCGCCATCGCCACGCGCGACAAGGACCGCGCGCTGCTTGCTAACGCACATCGCGACATGGACCGCTACGCCGAGCTCGAGCCTGAGGATCTGGCGAGCAAGCAGACTGTTGATACTCAACGCGCGCTCATCGCGCAGCTCACCGCGCAGATCAAGGGCGATGAGGCGGCGATCGACAACGCGCGCACGCAGCTCGAGTACACCACCATCCGTTCGCCGATCGATGGCCGCACCGGCATTCGCCAGGTGGACCCGGGCAACAACGTTCACGCGACCGGCACCACCGGTATGGTGGTCGTGACCCAGCTCGAGCCCATCTCGATCATCTTCACTCTCCCCGAGGAGGCCTTCGGGCAGTTGAGCGCGGCGCTCGCCCGCGGGACGGTGACGGCGACGGCGCTGTCGCGTGATGACAAGGAGGAGCTCGACCACGGCACAGTGGAGCTGATCGACAACCAGATCGACCAGAGCACCGGCACCATCCGCGTCAAAGTGATCCTCCCTAACAAGCAGCGGCGCCTGTGGCCGGGCCAGTTCGTGAATGTGCGCGTCATGACTCAGCTGCAACGCCAGGTCCTCACCATCCCGGCAACTGCGCTCGAGCGTGGTCCCGATGGCCAATTCACCTACGTGGTACAGCCCGACTCCACCATCAAGGTTGCACCGATCACCGCGGGCGAACAGACCGGTGACATCGTGGTCGTGGAAAAGGGTCTGCAGGCGGGGGACAAGGTGGTCGCCAGCAATCAGTACCGCTTGCAGCCCGGCAGCCTCATTCACCCGAACGCATTCCGCCCAAACACACCCAAGGTGGCGAAGTCGGGCAACGGCGACGGCACGGAGCGCGTGCCGTGAACATCTCCAGGCCCTTCATCGAGCGTCCGGTCGCTACCACGCTCTTGATGGCGGGGCTCGCCCTGATCGGCATCGCCGCCTGGCCGTTTCTGCCGGTCGCGCCGTTGCCGCAGGTGGACTTTCCGACCATCCTGGTGAGCGCGCAGCTGCCTGGGGCCAGCCCCGAGATCATGGCCTCCTCGGTCGCGCAGCCGCTCGAGACGCAGTTCTCCCAGATTCCCGGCATGGCGCAGATGACCTCGAGCAGCGTCCTCGGCACGACGCAGATCACCATGCAGTTCGACCTCGACCGCAACATCGACGCTGCGGCACAGGATGTGCAATCGGCCATCGATGCCGCCGCGGGCTACCTGCCGAAGAACCTGCCGACACCGCCCTCGTACCGTAAGGTGAACCCGGCCGATTCCGCGGTGCTCATTCTCGCCGTGCATTCGGACGTGCTGCCGATCACCCAGGTGGACGACTACGCCGAGACGGTGATCGCGCAGCAGCTCTCGCAGCTGCCCGGAATCGCGCAGGTGAACGTCGGCGGCCAGCAGAAACCTGCGGTGCGCATCCAGGTCGACCCCGTGAAGCTCGCCGCGGTGGGGCTGCAGCTCGAGGACGTCGCCACCCTCATTACGACCGCGAGCGTCGATACGCCGCAGGGCGCGATCACCGGAGCGCGCCAGAACTTCGCCATCTACGACAACGATCAGCTGCTGAAGGCCGCGCCGTGGAACGACGTGATCGTCGCGTACAAGAACGGCGCGCCGATCCGCATTCGTGATATCGGCAGAGCCATCGATGGCGCGGAAAACACCCAGGTGCGCGGCTTCCAGAACGGCCGGACCGGGGTGCTGCTGCTCATCTACAAGCAGCCCGGGACCAACGTGATCGATGCAGTGCAGCGGGTGAAGGCAGCCCTGCCGCGCGTCATGTCCTCGGTGCCCCCTTCGCTCAAGGTCGACCAGCTCATCGATCGCACCACCACCATCAAGGCCTCGGTGGAGGATGTCGAGTTCTCGCTGCTCCTCGCCATCGCCCTGGTGGTGATGGTCATATTCCTGTTCCTGCGCAGTTTCTGGGCCACTGCCATACCTGGCATCACCGTGCCGCTGGCGCTGTTCGGTACCGCGGCGCTCATGTACCTCGTCGGCTACAGCCTCGACAACCTGTCGCTGATGGCCCTCACCATCGCCGTCGGCTTCGTCGTCGATGATGCGATCGTGATGCTCGAGAACATCTACCGGCACATCGAAGAGGGCCTCACTCCCTACGAGGCCGCGATCAAGGGCGCGGGTGAGATCGGTTTCACCATTCTGTCCATCAGCATCTCGCTGGTGGCGGTGTTCATTCCGCTGCTGCTCATGAGCGGCATCGTCGGGCGGCTGTTCCGCGAGTTCGCGGTCACGGTGACCATGACCATCGCGGTCTCCGCGCTGGTGGCGCTGACACTCTCGCCGATGATGGGCTCGCTGTTCCTGCGCGACGAGCGCCACAAGCGGCACGGGCGCTTCTACCTGGCATTGGAGCGCGGTTTCCAGTGGCTGGTCGATCACTACACGCGCGGGCTCGATTTCGTGCTGCGGCACCAGCGCGCCACGCTGCTCACCTTCATCGCTACGGTGGCAGTCGCCGTGATGCTGTACGTCGTGGTGCCGAAGGGCTTCTTTCCGCAGCAGGACACCGGCATCATCGTCGGACTCACCGACGCACCCCAGGACGTGTCGTTTGATGAGATGGTGCGCCTCGAGCGCCGGCTCACGGAGGTGATCGCCGGGGATCCGGCGGTCGCGAGCTGGGGCGCCTTCGTCGGTGGCGGGCGGCCGCTCAACAACGGCTTCGTAGTGGTAGGCCTGAAACCGCGCGATGAGCGCGACGCCAGCGCCGACCAGGTCATCAACCGGCTGCGTGGCAAGATCGCTGCCGTCCCCGGCGGCACGGTGTTCCTGCAGGCGGCGCAGGACCTGAACGTCGGCGGCCGCACCTCGCGCACCCAGTACCAGTACACGCTGCAGGACGCCAACATCGACGAGCTGAACGAGTGGGCGCCGCGGCTGCTGGAGGAGTTGAAGAAGCTGCCGGAGCTGCGCGACGTCGCCTCCGACCAGCAGTCGAGCAGCACCATGGTGTCGCTGGTGATCGATCGTGACCAGGCGGCGCGCTTCGGCATCCAGCCTTCGCTCATCAACAATACGCTCTACGACGCCTTCGGCCAGCGGCAGGTGACGCAGTACTTCACGCAGCTCAACAGCTATCACGTGGTGCTGGAGGTGCTGCCCTCGCTCCTCGGCCAGCCCGACACGCTCAACAAGATCTACATCAAGTCACCCATCAGCGGGCAGCAGGTGCCGCTGTCGACGTTCGCGAAATTCGACACCGGACATACCAGCTACCTCTCGATCAATCACCAGGGGCAGTTCCCCGCGGTCACCCTGTCCTTCAACCTCGCGCCCGGGGTTGCGCTCGGCGATGCCGTGACAGCCATACAGAAGACCACGGCCTCGATCCACATGCCGGACGCGATCCTCGGCACCTTCCAGGGCACCGCGCAGGCGTTCCAGGCCTCGCTGAAGACGGCGCCGCTGCTGATCCTCGCGGCGCTACTGGTGGTGTACATCATTCTGGGCGTGCTCTACGAGAGCTACATTCACCCGCTCACGATTCTCTCCACGCTCCCCTCGGCGGGCGTGGGGGCACTGCTGATGCTGATGTTGTTTCACTTCGACCTCTCGGTCGTGGGTCTGATCGGCATCATCCTGTTGATCGGCATCGTCAAGAAGAACGGCATCATGATGGTCGACTTCGCGCTCCATGCCGAGCGCAATGAGGGTCTCGATCCGCAGGCGGCGATCCGCAAGGCCTGCCTGCTGCGATTCCGTCCCATCATGATGACCACCATGGCGGCGATCCTCGGCGCGCTGCCGCTGATGCTCGGGCGCGGCACCGGTTCGGAGCTGCGCCAGCCGCTCGGCTATACAATGGTGGGAGGGCTGGTGCTGAGCCAGATGCTGACATTGTTCACCACACCCGTGATCTACCTGTATCTCGATCGCCTGGTAGTGCGCTGGGCGCGCAAGCACCCGCACCGCGATCCGGCGCACGCTGTTGCGGTGACGGCGGGCACACAGGCGCATCCATGAAGATCCTGATCGTCGAGGACAACGAGCGCGTGGCACGTTTCGTGACGCGCGGCCTGCGCGAGGCGGGCCACACGGTCGAGCACGCCGACAACGGCCGCGACGGCTTGTTTCTCGCCGCGAGCGAGCCTCACGATGTCATCGTCATGGACCGTATGCTGCCCGGCAACATCGACGGTCTCGCCATCATCGAGGCACTGCGCAAGTCCGGCAACCGCACCCCGATCCTCATCCTCAGCGCGCTGAACGACGTCGACGAGCGCATTCGCGGCCTGCGCAGCGGCGGCGACGACTACCTCACCAAGCCGTTCGCCTTCGGTGAGCTGCTGGCGCGCGTCGACGCGCTCGGCCGGCGCAATGTCGATCACGGCGCGGAGCACGCGCTCCAGGTCGGCGATCTGCGCATGGACCTGTTGTCGCGGCGGGTGAGCCGCGGCAGCCGCGCGATCAGTCTGCAGCCGCGCGAGTTCAAGTTGCTCGAGTACCTGATGCGCCACGCCAACCAGGTGGTGACCCGCACCATGCTGCTCGAGGCGGTGTGGGACTACAATTTCGACCCGCAGACCAACGTCGTCGACGTGCACATCAGCAAGCTGCGCCAGAAGATCGAGCTCGATTCCGAGCGGCCGCTGGTGCGCACGGTGCGCAATGCCGGTTATATGTTGACTGAGCACGATGAATAGGCTCATCCGCTCCTCCGCCCTCACCTGGGCACTCGGCTACGTGCTGCTCGGGCTCGCCGCGCTCGGCGCTTTCGCGGTGGTGTTGTGGTACGCGTGGAACGTCACCATCTTCGTCGCCCGCGAGGAGATCCTGCGCGACGACGCGCAGCGCCTCGCCGACCGCTTCAATCGCGACGGTGTCGCCGGGCTCACCGCGTACCTCGACGCGCGCGTCGGCATGCAGATCGCCGGCGAGCGCACCCTGCTGCTCACCGACGCCGCGCACCACCGGCTCGCCGGCAACATCGCCGCCTGGCCGCAGGGTGTCCCCAATCAGCCCGGCACGCACGCGGTGCTGCTGCAGCTCGACGGCAAGCCGACCCGCATGCTGCTCCTGCGCACGCCGCTCCCGGGTGGTTACCAGCTGCTGGTAGGCCGTGATCTCGCCTTCTTCGTGCCGCTGGAGATCCGCTTCACCTGGGGGCTGATCGCCGCGGTGACCTTCCTGTGCGTCGTGGGCATTGCGGGTGCGATTCTCATGCGCCGCCAGCTGCTGGCGCGCGTCGAAGGCATCCGCCAGACGGTGGCCGCCATCATGCAGGGCGACCTGCGCCGCCGCCTGCCGACCGGCCGTGGCGGTGGCGAGCTCGATACGCTGTCACAGACGCTGAACGGCATGCTCGATCACATCGAGTACCTGATCCGCGGCATCAGCAACGTTTCCAACTCCATCGCGCACGATCTGCGCACACCGCTCGCCGAGCTGCGCTCGCGGCTCGAGGAGCTGTCGCTCAACCGGCCGCCGGCGGCGGAAGCCTTCGCCGAGATCGATGCCGCGTTGGCCGACGTCGATCGTGTCATGCGTATCTTCAGCGCGCTGCTGCGCCTCGCCGAGATCGACTCCGGCGCCCGCCGCTCCGGTTTCGTGCGCGTCGATGCCGCCGCGGTCGCCGCCGAGGTGGTGGAGTTCTACGAGCCGGCCGCCGAGCAGAAGGGCGTGGTGTTCTCGTTCGAGGCCGCGGGCGATGCCGCGGTGGCTGGCGATCCGGTGCTGCTCGCCCAGGCGTTGAGCAACCTCATCGACAATTCGCTGAAGAGTGTCTCCGAGCGCGGCGCGATCAGCGTGCGCGTCGGGCGCCGCGCCGACGGCGCGGTGGAGATCGCGGTCGCCGACGACGGGCCCGGCATCGCCGACGCCGACAAGCCGAGGGCCGCCGAGCGCTTCTTCCGCGGCGACCGCAGCCGCGCCAGCCCCGGTGTGGGGCTCGGCCTTTCGATCGTCGATGCGGTGGCGAAGCTCCATGGCGGGGTGCTGCAGCTGCTCGACAACCACCCCGGCCTCCTCGCCCAGATGGTGCTGCCGGTTACGGCGGCACCACCCGGCCGCTGAAGCAGCTTCGCACCGCAGCGCCGGTCGCGGGCCTGCGCGCCCGCAGGCTCAGGGCGCGCGCGCGGTCGCGTCGATGAAGGTGTCGAGGTCGCGCTTCATCTTGGCGATGGACTCAGGATTGACGTACATCATGTGCCCCGCCGGGTAATAGGTCAGCTTGATACGCGAGCCCACCGATGGCGGCACGCCGAGGTGCGTCATGAAGTACTCGGTGGCGGAGAACGGGGTTGCCAGGTCGTAGTAGCCGTTCAGCACCAGCACCTTGAGGCCGGCATCCTTCATGAGCGCTTCCGCGAGATCGACGTCGGAATTGACGATCGCCTGATCGCCGCGACTGGTCTTGTGGCTCCACTTCCACTTCTCACCGATGCCGAAATTGGTGGTGTGATACGTCTGGCCCTCGCCGAATTTCAGCTCGCCGTGGTAGTAGTCGAGAAACGCGGCAGCATACGCGGCGCTGATGGCCGCCGACTGCGGATCGTAGTCGGTCTCCTTGGCGAGCGGATCGGGAGTCGGACCCGTGAAGCGCCCGTCGAGGCGGCCCACCGTGAGCCGACGCGGCTTCAGCAACTCGTGGGCAAACTCGACTTCCGAGACGCGCAGATTGGCGTCCTTCAGGTACTCGACCGGCAGCCCGGTGTAGTCGTGCACCTTCTGCGCCACGGCGTCGCGCTCGGCATCCGAAAGCGCATCGCCTTTCAGCAGCGCCTGCGTATACGGTCCCATGGCGTACTGGCGCACCTCCGCGAGAAGCGCCTCGAGCGAGGCCGGCTGGTTGGGCAGCATGTGGTGATACCACGCGACCGCGGCATAGCCGGGCAGGTACACCGCGTACGGGCGGTCGTTGCCGGGAATCTCCGCGAAGATCCCCTCGATGTCGGTGGCGACCGAGACCAGGATCAGGCCGTTGAAGTTCAGCGAGCGCCGCTCGCGCAGGTAGTTGACGATCGCCGCGCCGCGCGTGGTGCCGTAGCTCTCGCCCAGCAGGTACTTAGGTGACGACCAGCGATTGTTGTCGCTCAGGTACTGTGTGATGAAGCGGCTGATGGAGTCGATGTCCGGATCGACTGCCCAGAATTCGTCGTCCTTGTGATCGCAAACCGCGTGCGAGAGCCCCGTGCCCACCGGGTCGATCATGACCAGGTCGCTCTTGTCCAGCAGCCCGTATTCGTTGTCCACCGTGCGATAGGGCGCGGGCGGCGTGGGGTTGGGATCCGAGACGACGACGCGCTTCGGTCCCAGGACTCCCATGTGGAGCCACAGCGACGAGGAGCCCGGGCCGCCGTTGAAGGCGAACGTGACCGGGCGGGCACCGCCGCCTTTGCCGTCGCGGCGCACATAGGCGATGTAGCCCATGCTCGCCACCGGCTTGTCCTCTTCGTCACGCACGATCAGCGTGCCGGCGGTGGCGGTGTAGTCGATGCTCTTGCCCCCGACGTTGAGGCGATGCTGAGTGACCGAGCTCTCAGCCTGCGGCAGCCTCATCCACTGATCCTTCTTGTCGCCCTTGATGTCGATGCGGCACAGCTGTGAGATCTGCGCCGGGGAGGGTGCCGCCCGGGCGCCTGCCGGCATGGCGGGTGACGCAGCCCCTTCCCCCGCGGCGGGCTCCTGTGCGTACGTTGCCCCCAGCCATCCCAAAACGACGAGCACACTCATCCACCGCCGCTGCGACATCTGCGCCTCCGGATCATTGCGTGTTGAGAGCGCCCGCGTTGGCCGCGGACGACGCGCGCGCTTATACCATGGCGGCGGTTGCCGCCGCTGTAAGATCAGCGCGCATGGTCACT
>DASQRV010000300.1:0-5845 GCA_035642735.1 Steroidobacteraceae bacterium | reverse complement strand
GCAGGAGCAGCGGCAGGGCAACGTCAAGGGCGGGCTCATAGTCGAGCGCGCCAGCGGCCCCGCGGCCGAGGCCGGCATTCAGCCGGGCGACGTGGTGCTCGCGGCCAACGGCGCGCCCATCAAGAGTGCCGACGACCTGCGTGGTGCGGTTGAGAAATCCAAGGGCCACATCGCGCTTCTGATCCAGCGCGGAGAATCACGGCTGTTCGTGCCGGTGCGGGTCGGCTAGAGGTTTCTCACAGGAGCAAAACACAGCCGGGCGGTCTTCAACGCCGCCCGGCTTTTTCCCTGCCGCGCCCCGCAGAGCCGCGCAAACCCCGCCGGCGCCTGTCACCCGCCTGAACCGTTGGTCACCATCGCCGCCACCAGCTCGTTCACCGGCAGTGCATCGAGCGATTTCGGCGTCGCGAACAGTGCCTTGATCCGTTCGGCCTGTTTCGCCCCAAAGTGAGCGTCCACTGATGTTTCGAACTTCTTCACGAGCACCGGCACGCCTTCCGTGCGTCGTTTGCGATGGCCGATCGGGTAATCGACCTGCACGCGCGGGCTCGCACTGCCGTCGCGGAAGAAGACCTGCACGGCGTTGCCGATATAGCGCTTACCGGGATCGTAGTATTCGCGCGTGAAGTCCGGATTCTCGCGCACCTGCATGCGCGCGCGCAGCGCGTCGATGCGCGGATCGGCCGCGACCGCATCCTCGTAGTCCGCCGCGGTGAGCCGCCCGAAGATGAGCGGCACCGCCACCATGTACTGGATGGTGTGGTCGCGATCGGCGGGGTTGGCGAGCGGCCCGGTCTTGTCGATGATGCGCACGCCCGGCTCCTGCGTCTCGATGACGACGCGCTCGATGTCGGCGAGGCGCTCCGCCACCTGCGGGTGCAGCGTCATGGCCGCCTCCACCGCGGTCTGCGCGTGGAACTCGGCGGGGTAGGAGATCTTGAACAGCACGTTCTCCATGACGTAGCTGCCGAAGGGCTGCGGCAGCACGAGCGGCTTGCCGTGGAAGAGCACGTCGCTGAAACCCCAGGTCTTCGCCGAGAGCGCCGACGGATAACCCATCTCGCCGCTGAGCGCGATGAGCGCGAGCCGCACGGCGCGGCTCGTGGCATCACCCGCCGCCCAGCTCTTGCGCGAACCGGAGTTGGGTGCGTGGCGGTAGGTGCGCAGCGCACCGCCATCGATCCAGGCATTGGAGACCGCGTTCACCACCTGCTCGAGGGTGCCGCCGAGCAGGCTCGTCACCACCGCCGTCGAGGCGACCCGCACCAGCAGCACGTGATCGAGCCCGACGCGGTTGAAGCTGTTCTCGAGCGCGAGCACCCCCTGGATCTCGTGCGCCTTGATCATGGCGGTGAGGAGCTCGCGCACCGTGAGCGGTGGCCGACCCGACATCACGGCCTGGCGCGCGAGGTAATCGGCCACCGCGAGGATGCCGCCCAGGTTGTCCGATGGATGACCCCATTCGGCGGCGAGCCAGGTGTCGTTGAAATCCAGCCAGCGGATCATCGCACCGATGTTGAAGGCTGCCTGCACCGGGTCGAGCTCGAAGGAGGTGCCCGGCACGCGCGCCCCGCCCGGCATGACGGCGCCCGGCACCACGGGACCCAGGAGCTTGCGGCACGCCGGGTACTTCAGGGCCTGAAAGCCGCAGGCGAGGGTGTCCATGAGGCAATAGCGCGCGGTGTCGTAAGCGCTCGGGCTGCGGACCGTGAAGTTGCGCGCGTAATCGCTGATCGCGACCAGCGCGGCGTCCGGCGGCGGGCGCTGCGCGGACTTGCTGTCGTGCACTGACATGGCCGTTGCTTCCGTGGTTTATTTGCGTTGCGCGAGCGGCACGAACCTGAGGTTGTCGGGACCGGTGTAATTGGCCGCCGGGCGGATGATCTTGCCATCGATCCGTTGCTCGATGACGTGCGCCGCCCAGCCGCTCGTGCGGGCGATGGCGAAGAGCGGCGTGAACATCGCCGTCGGTACGCCCATCAGGTGGTAGGAGACGGCCGAGAACCAGTCGAGGTTCGCGAACAGGTTCTTGGTCTCGCGCATGACCGCTTCGATGCGCGCGGCAACCTCGAACATCTGCATGTCGCCCGCTTCCGTCGCGAGCTGCCGCGCCACTTCCTTGATCACTTCGTTGCGCGGGTCGGCGATGGTGTAGACGGGATGCCCGAAACCGATGATGACCTCCTTGTTCGCCACCCGGGTGCGGACGTCGCGCGCCGCGTCTTCGGCGGTGGCGTAGCGCTGCTGGATCTCGAACGCCGCCTCATTCGCCCCGCCGTGCTTGGGCCCCCGCAGCGCGCCGATCGCGCCGATGACGCACGAGTACATGTCGGCCCCCGTGCCGGCGATCACGCGCGCGGCGAAGGTGGAGGCGTTGAACTCGTGCTCGGCATAGAGGATGAGCGAAGTGTGCATGGCGCGTACCCAGGACGCGGGCGGTGGCCGGCGGTGCAGCAGGTGCAGAAAATGCCCGCCCACGGAATCGTCATCGGTCTCGACCTGGATGCGCTCGCCCGTCCGGCTGAAGTGGTACCAGTAGTTGAGCATCGAGCCGAGGGAGGCGATGAGGCGATCGGCGAGGTCGCGTGCGCCGGCCACATCGTGACCCTCCTTCTCCGGCAGCGCGCAGCCGAGCGCGGAAACCCCGGTGCGCAGCACGTCCATCGGGTGACTCGAGGCCGGCAGCAGCTCGAGCGTGCTGCGCAGGGTGGCTGGCAGCCCGCGCAGCGACTTGAGCCTGGCCTTGTAGGCGGCGAGCTCCGCGCGGTTGGGAAGCTTCTCGTGAACGAGGAGGTAGGCGATCTCCTCGAACTCGCTCACGGTGGCGATCTCGAGGATGTCGTAACCGCGGTAGTGCAGATCGTTGCCGGTGCGCCCCACCGTGCACAAGGCGGTGTTGCCCGCCGTCACGCCCGACAGGGCGACCGACTTCTTCGGTCCCAGGTTGCGCGTCTCGCTCATGGTTTTTCTTTCCCGAAGAGCTCATCGAGCTTTTTCTCGTAGTCGTGATAGCTGAGCACGTCGTAGAGCTCGGCGCGGGTCTGCATCGTGTCGAGCACGCTCTTCTGCGTGCCCTGGGAGCGGATGGCGCCGTACACGGTCAGCTGCGCGCGCGCGGCGGCGCGGAACGCCGACAGCGGGTAGAGCACCAGGCGCACCCCGGCCGCGGCGAGCTCCGCCACGGTAAAAAGCGGCGTCTGCCCGAACTCGGTGATGTTGGCGAGCACGGGCACGCCGAGCGCGGCGGTGAACTGGCGGTACTCATCGAGGCTCTTCAGCGCCTCGGCGAAGATCATGTCGGCCCCGGCGGCCACGTAGTCCGCGGCGCGCGCGAGCGCCGCCGCTTGTCCCTCGACCGCATGCGCATCGGTGCGCGCCATGATGACGAATGCCGGATCGCTGCGCGCATCGACGGCCGCGTGCAGGCGATCGATCATTTCGCCGGCGGGGACCAGCGCCTTGCCCGGACGATGACCGCAGCGCTTGGCCGAAACCTGGTCCTCGAGGTGCATGCCGCCAGCGCCGGCACGGATCAGCTCGCGCGTGGTGCGGGCGATGTTGAACGCGCTGCCGAAGCCGGTGTCGGCATCGACCAGCAGCGGCAGCGGGCAGGCGCCGCTGATGCGGCGCACGTCCTCGCACACGTCGTTGAGCGAGGTGATACCGAGGTCGGGGAGGCCGAAGGAAGCGTTGGCGACGCCGGCGCCGGAGAGATAGATGGCGCGAAAGCCGGCGTGCTCGGCGAGCAGAGCCGCGTAGGCATTGATCGTGCCGACCACCTGCAGGGGGCGTTCGATCTCGAGGGCGGCCCGCAGGCGCGCGCCGGCGGTCATGGAGAGTTCGGCCATGGTGAACCTCGACAGTCGACGCGCATTTTACCTACCGGCGGGTAGGTTGTGTGCGTCAGCCGATGCGCACGACGGTGCGGCCGGTGACGCGGCCGGCGATGTAGTCGGGGAATGCCGCCGGCAGGTCCTCGAAGGGGATGGTGCGGGTCACGATGCGCTCGAGGTGCCGTGGCCGCAGGTCGGTTGCGATGCGCTGCCACACCGCCAGGCGCCACTCGCGCCGCGTCGCCGAGGAGTTGATGCCGAGCAACGCCACACCGCGCAGGATGAAGGGCATCACGCTGGTGGTGAGCGTCGCGCTCGAGGCGAGGCCGATGCTGGCGATGGTGCCCCAGAAGTCGACCGTGCGCGTGAGCCACGCGAGGGTTTCGCCGCCGAGATTGTCGATCGCACCGCCGAAGCGCGCGTTCTCGAGCGGCCGGGAGCCGAGATCGAGGCTCTCGCGCAGCAGCACCTCGCTCGCCCCGAGCTCCTTCAGGTACGGCACCGCATCCGCCTTGCCGCTCACCGCGACGACCCGGTAGCCCCGCGCACTCAGCATGTCGATGGCGAGGCTGCCGACCCCGCCCGAGGCGCCGGTGACGGCGATGGGGCCGCCCGTGGGCGCCTGGCCGTTCTGCTCCATGCGGTGGATGGCGAGCGCCGCCGTGAAGCCCGCCGTACCGAGCGCCATGGCAGTGAAGGCATCGAGCCCCGCGGGCATCGGGATCACCCAGTCGCCGGGCACGCGTGCGAACTGCGCATAGCCACCATCGTGCGTCTCGGACAACCCGCAGCCGGTGACGAGCACGGCCGTGCCCGGCGCGTGGCGCGGATCGGAGGAGGACTCGACCACGCCCGCGAGGTCGATGCCGCCGACGAGCGGATAACGGCGCAGGATCTTGCCGGCGCCCGTGGCGGCGAGGGCGTCCTTGTAGTTGATACCGGAGTGGGTGACGCGGATCAGCACGTCGCCGGGCGCGAGATCCTCGAGGCCGAGTTCCTCGAAGCGCGCGGCGATCTTGCCCCCTTCCGAGTGGATGCGGAATGCCTTGATGCGGTTCATGACTTCACCTCTTCGCCCGGCCGTGCTCCCCGATGCGCGTGAGCCAGGCGATCAGTCCCTGGGTGTTGAGCGTCAGGTCACCGGCGAGCGCCTGCTCGAGCTCGCGGTCGGATAAGCGCGAGCCGTGATCCCGCGCCAGCCTGCGCCACAGGGCCAGCATGTCGGCGCGGATGGCGGCCTGCGGATCAGGATCGCCGCCGTGTGCGCGCGCGATGCGGGCGAGCTCGGCGATCTGCGCTTTGAGCGAGATGCCGAGGCGCGGCACATCCGTCACGCGGCTGAAGTGCATCAGGTAGATGGACTCGGGGCGGTAGGCGAGCATGCGATCGATGGAGGCAATGTGCTGCTCGGGATCGAACTGCGTCGGTACCGTCGAGGGGGTGATGAAAGCGCCGTTGCGGGTGTCGAGGGCACGATAAGAGATGCCGAAGGTGTCGCCGCTGAAGATGCTGGCATGCGCCGCATCGACGACCGCGTAGTGATGCTGGGCGTGACCTGGCGTGTGAATGAGCTCGAGCATCCGGGCGCCGAGCGCGACCCGCTCGCCGTCGGCGACCACCCGCACGCGCGCGGCGGGAATCGGCAGGAGCTCACCGTACAGGCGGCGGAAGCGCTCCTCGCCGTACACCGCCTGCGAGCCCGCGATGAGCTTGCCGGGGTCGATCATGTGCGGCGCGCCACGCGGGTGCAGCACGGCCCGCGCATTGGGGAGCGCCTGCATCAGCGCGCCCGCACCGCCTGCGTGGTCGAGGTGCACGTGCGTGAGCAGCAGGTAATCGACCGCCGCGCGCGCGATGCCGAGCTCATCCAGCGCCGCGAGCAGATAGGGAACGGAGGAGTTCGTTCCCACATCGACGAATGCAGCGTGCCCGTTATCGACGATCAGGTGCGAGGCAGCGTGCCCCGGGTAGAGATACTCGGCGTCGATTGCGGTGATGCCGTGCGGATGTCG
>DASQRV010000299.1:0-3240 GCA_035642735.1 Steroidobacteraceae bacterium | reverse complement strand
CGCCAGTGAAGCGCGTGCTGATCGTGGAGCATGATAGGCTTCACCGTGAGCTCATCGGCGAGTGGCTCGCGGCGGCGGGTGCCCAGGCGATCTCGCCGGCGGCCTCCCCGCCACAGGCGGCGGACATCGATGCGATACTGGTCGACGTGGTGTGTCAGCAGCAGGCTCATGAGGTCCTCCTACCCTGGCGTCGTGCCTATCCGCGGGCGGCGATCGTGCTCGCCTCGGGCCGGTTTTCCCCTGGAGACATGGCGAATGATGCCATGGCGGCTCGGCTCGGAGCGACGCGCATCCTGTCGAAGCCCTTCACGCGCTCTGACCTATGGGCAGCTCTCGACCTGAGCCCGACGCACTGACACCGGCGCTCAATTCACCGGCGGACGCTGCGCGGCGCGAGGGCGCGCGCGGCCGCGCGCTGCGGCGGCGCCTGGTGCTCATCGTGGCCGCGGTGTGCGCGGCGGTGTGGCTGGCGACGCTGTTCGACACGCTGCACGAGCGGCAGGACACTCTTGCGCTCGCCGCGCGTCAGCACGATAACGTCGCGGGGGCACTCGCCGAGCAGGCGGCACGCGCACTGCAGGCTACCGACCTGATCCTGGGACAGGCGATGCTGCTCGATCCGGACAGGAGCGGATCACCGCAGGCCCGGGAGGCGATCCCGGACTTGCTACGCCGGCACATGAGCGGCGTCCCGCAGGTCCGGAACCTGTTCCTCTTCGATCCGGAGCGGGGATTGCACTTGAGCACCGCCCCCAGCGGCGCGAACAGTGACCTCAGCGACCGCTCGTATTATCTGGCGCAGCGCGAGCAGCCGGACCTGGGACTGTTCGTGAGCGAGCCGTTCATCAGCCGCGCGACCGGTGAGCCGACCTTCGCTCTCAGCCGCCGCCTGCCGGGTCCTGGTTTCCGTGGCATCGCCGGTGCCACCGTCGATGTCGCCTACATCCGCCGCCTGTACCAGGCGCTCGATCTCGGTGCCGGCAGCACGATCGAGCTGCTGCGCTCGGACGGCAGGGCGCTCGTCAGCCGCGAGCATCCGGAGGTGAGCAGCGAGCCCTCGCCATGGCTTTCCGCACTGCACGCGCTCGGGACGGCCGACGCGCTCCATACCAGTATCGAGCATCCGCAGCTCGGCCGGACTCAGCTCAGCCTGCGCCGTGTGCCCGGCTATCCGGCGGTCGTGGTGGTCGGTCGCAGTGAACGGGACATTCTCGGGGTCTGGCGCAGCAGGGCCTGGAAGAATGTCGCGGGCACCTTCGTCATCACTGCGCTGGCTGCACTGCTGCTGATCGCCTTCCTGCGTCAACTCGAGCGCCACGAGCGGGTCACCGCGCAGCTGCACCAGTCCCAGAAGCTCGAGGCGCTTGGCACGCTCGCCGGAGGGATCGCCCACGACTTCAACAACGTGCTGGGCGCAGTGCTCGGCTACGCCGAGCTTGCCGGACAGCACAGCGGTCCCGGGAGTCTCCAGCGGCGCTACATCGACAATATCGTCATCGCCGCCAATCGGGCGCGCGACCTGGTCGCGCGCATCCTTGCCTTCAGCCGGCCCGGTGTCGGGAGCGCCCGGCCGGTGTCGCTGCAGAAGATCCTGACGGAGGTGCAGAGCCTCACCTGCGCTGCTCTGCCGTCTGCAGTGAGCGTGGACATGAGCGCGCCGTCTGCGTCGCTGGTGGTTGCGGGCGATGCGGCGCAGCTGCACCAAATGCTCGCAAACCTCGTCACCAACGCGGTGCAGGCGGTCGGCTCCGGCGGCCAGGTGCGCGTGCGCGCCCTTGCCACGGAGGTGAGCGAGGCGCGCGACTGCACCGTGGGACGGTTGCAGCGCGGGCGTTACGCCTGTATCGAAGTGAGCGACACGGGTGTCGGGATGAGCGCCGCGCAGGTCGAGCGCATCTTCGAGCCATTCTTCACCACCAAGCCGGTCGGCGCGGGCACCGGCCTTGGCCTGTCACTGGTGCACGGCATCGTGCTCGATCACGGCGCAGCGCTCGAGGTGAGCAGCCAGCCCGGCGCCGGGACCACTTTCAGCGTCTACCTGCCGCTCAGTGAGGCCGAACCGGCGCAGGAGCCGCCGCCACTCGCGGCGCCGTGCGGCAACGGCGAGACCATCCTAGTGGTCGATGACGAAGAGAGCCTGGTACGGCTGGCCGAGGAGGTGCTCGCCTCCCTCGGCTATGAGCCGGTCGGCTGCGTCGGTGCGAGCGAGGCGCTGCGCGTGTTCCGCGCCGCGCCACAGCGCTTCGATGCGCTGCTGACGGATGCGATCATGCCGGAGATGTCGGGGCTCGAGTTGCTCGCGGAGCTGCACCGGGTGCGGCCCGGGCTGCCGGCAATTCTCGTGAGCGGTTACGGCGGCCCGGATCTCAACGCGGCGGGGACAGCGGCCGGTGCGCACGCGGTGCTCACGAAGCCGCTCGGCACGGCGGATCTCGCGCAGTCCCTTGCGGCGGTTCTCGCCGGCGCGCGTGCCCTCCCGGGCGCGCATGCCGGCTTTGCCGCCTGATACTCAGCTCACCGAGAGCGCGCGCGCCGCTCAGGAGCCTTTCTTGCGCGTCTTGAAGAAGCGCGCGACCCGCTGGGCAGCATCGGGAGCCAGGCCCTCGTTCTTGAAGAGATTGAGGGCGTGCGCGTCGCGCAGCGTAAGACCATCGCTTTCGAGCAGCGCGCGCTTGTCGACCTGGTTCGAGTACCAGGAGTTCGCGAGGATGTCCGAGGCCAGCCGTGCGAGCTCGGCCTCGAACTGATCGTCCGGGAAGCAGAAGTTCGCGAGGTGCATCTCGAAGGCCTCGGCGCCCGAGTAGCTGCGGCTGGTGTACATCATTTCCGCGGCTTTCGAGGTGCCGATGCGGTGGGGCAGGCGCAGGCTCAATCCCCAGATCGGTGTGAGCCCCCAGCGAGCATAGGCATCGGTGAAGCACGCCGAGGCGGCCGCAAGGATGAGGTCGGCGGCGAGGGCAAGCTCGAGCGCTCCCGTCGAGCACTGTCCCTGCACGGCGGCGATCACCGGCTGCGGCAGATTCGCGACCTTGTCGATGACTTCCACGTAGTAGTGCGGCTTGGCGTGTGCTTTGACCTGGCTCGCCACCTCGTTCATATCGTGTCCCGAGGAGAAATTGCCCGCCGCTCCGCGCAGAATCACGAGCCCGATGGTCTTGGTCTCGCGCTCGAGCGACTCGACGTGGGCTTCCAGCGCCTCGACCATGTCCTTCGAGAGCGCATTGAGCTTCTCGGGCCGGT
>DASQRV010000298.1:0-3083 GCA_035642735.1 Steroidobacteraceae bacterium | reverse complement strand
GGCGCAGCACAAGATCTGGGAGCTGTGTCAGCAGCTCATCGACCGCGGCGTGCAGGTGCGCTTCGCGATCCACCCGGTGGCCGGACGCATGCCGGGACACATGAACGTGCTGCTCGCGGAGGCGGGCGTGCCGTACGACCTCATCGCGGACCTCGAGGAGATCAACGCCGAGTTCGATACCGCGGACGCGGCGCTGATCATCGGCGCCAACGATGTCGTCAACCCCGTGGCGCGCACCGACAAGTCGAGCCCGATCTACGGCATGCCGATCCTGAACGCCGACAAGGCGAGGAACGTGATCGTCATCAAGCGCGGCCAGGGCGCAGGTTTCTCAGGCATCGAGAACGCGCTTTTCTATCTCGACAACACCCGCATGCTGTACGGGGACGCGCAGAAGGTGGCGGCGGAGCTGATCCAGGCGGTGAAAGCTGTCGGCTGACGCCAGGCGACACGGCGGCGCCGCAGGGAGGGTCCATGCATCGCAGGAATCTCTTGAAGGCTGTGGCCGCGCTTCCGCTGCTTTCGCTCGGCCCGGCGCTGCCCGCCCGGTCGGCCGCCGTCGCCACGCCACTGCGGCGCGTGCGCCCGGGCGATCCTGGCTGGCCGACAGCCGCCGACTGGCAGAAGCTCAACGATGCCGTCGGCGGAGCGCTGCTGCCGGGGCAGGCGCTCCTCAGCGCCTGCGAGCGCGACCGCGGCAGTGCCGCCTGTAAGGACGCGCTCGGCAACATTCGCAACCCCTTCTACATCGGCGACCAGCCGGGCGGCACACAGGTATCCGGCTGGCTCGATGCCTGGACACCGGCGCCGAGCGCCTGGGTGCTCAGGGCACGCAACAGCGCCGATGTCGCCGCGGCCGTCAACTTCGCGCGCGCGCGGCGAGTGCGGCTCGCTGTGAAGGGCGGCGCTCACAGCTACCAGGGCACTTCCAACGCGCCCGATTCGCTCCTCATCTGGACGCGCGCGATGAACCAGGTGACGCCGCACGATGCGTTCGTCCCGGCGGGCTGCGCCGGGAAGGTGCAGCCGGTGCCGGCGGTGAGCGCCGGAGCGGGCGCCATGTGGATCGACCTGTACGACGCGGTGACGACCCGCGGTGGCCGCTACGTGCAGGGTGGAGGCTGCACCTCGGTGGGGGTCGCGGGGCTGGTCCAGAGTGGCGGCTTCGGGAGCTTCTCCAAGCGCTTCGGTAGTGCCGCGGCCGGCCTGCTGGAAGCGGAAGTCGTTACCGCGGATGGCCGGGTGCGCACCGTGAATGCCTGCTCGGACCCGGACCTCTACTGGGCGATCAAGGGCGGCGGCGGCGGCAGCTTCGGGGTGGTGACGCGCCTTACGCTGCGGACTCATGAGCTCCCGGAGTACTTCGGCGCCGCCTGGGGGAAGCTCCAGGCACAGTCGGACGATGCCTTCCGCCGCCTGCTCGCGCAGTTCCTGGAGTTCTACCTCAGTAGCCTCCTCAACCCGCACTGGGGCGAGCACGTGAAGATCGGATCGGACAACACGTTCGAGATTTCCATGGTGTGTCAGGGGTTCGACCCCAAGCAGGCGGCCGAAGTGTGGCGTCCCTTCTTCGAGTGGGTCGGCGCCCGTCAGTGGCAGATCGACATACTCGACAGGCCCGATGCCGGCGCAAAGCCTGCCCGGCACTGGTGGGACGTCGCCGGCAACCGCTCGATGATCCCCGACAAGCGCCCTGGCGCTGCTCCCCATCACGGCTGGTGGGAAGGCGATCAGGACCAGGTGGGCGCTTTCCTTCATGGCTATGACTCGGTGTGGCTGCCCGTGACGCTGCTCGAGGGCGCACAGCGGCCGCGTCTCGTCGAGGCGCTGTTCGCTGCGAGCCGCTCCCAGGAGGTCGAGCTGCATTTCAACAAGGGCCTCGCCGGCGCGCCGCCCGAGGCCATCGCGGCGACGCTCGACACCGCGACCAACCCGGCGGTGACCGCCGCCTTCGCGCTCGCCATCATCGCCGACGGCGAGGGGCCGCTGTACCCCGGGATGGGAAGGACGCCGGCCGATGCCGCCACCGCGCACGCCGATGCCCGCGCCGTCGACCAGGCGAGTGCGCAGCTGCGCCGCATCGTCCCCGATGCCGGCTCCTACGTCTCGGAGAGCAACTATTTCAACGCGGCGTGGCAGCAGGCGTTCTGGGGCAAGAATTACCCGCGGCTGCGAACGGTGAAGGAGCACTATGACCCCGATGGCCTGTTTTTCGTGCACCACGGTGTCGGCAGTGAGGACTGGAGCGCGGACGGGTTCACCCGGCGCGACAGCTAGGCGCATGAAACTGCTGCGCGGTCTCCCCGTGGCCGCTGTGCTCCTGTGCGCCGCCCCGGTGTTGAGGGCGGCGCCGCCCGCCGCGACGGCCCACCGGCCGCCCACCGCCGCGGAAGTTCTCGCCGGCTCGGCGGCAGCGGATTGGCGCGCGCTCGACCCGCAGTACACGCTCTATCTCGAGCTCGCGACCGGACGCGTGGTGATCGAGCTTGCGCCGGAGTTCGCGCCGAATTACGTCGCGAACGTGCAGGCGCTCTTGCGAGGGAAATACTTCGACGGCCTCCCCATCGAGCGCTCGCAGGACAACTACGTCGTGCAATGGGGTGACCGGGCCGGCAAGAAGCCGGTCGGCACGGCACACCGCACGGTCGCCGCCGAATTCGAGCGTCCGCTGCGTGGCCTCGCGCTCACCCGCCTGCCGGATCCTGATACCTATGCGCCCGAGGTCGGCTTCTTGGATGGCTTTCCGGTTGCAGCCGATCCGGCCTCGGGGCGCGCGTGGCTCGTGCACTGCTACGGCATGGTCGGTTCCGGACGTGGCGACGACGTCGACAGTGGCGGAGGCACCGAACTGTACGTCGTCATCGGCCAGGCGCCGCGGCATCTCGATCGCAACGTCACGCTGCTCGGGCGCGTCGTCTCGGGCATGGAGGTGCTCTCGGTGATGCCACGCGGCAGCGGGCCGCTCGGGTTCTACGAGCGGCCGGAGCAGTTCGTACCGCTGACCTCGGTGCGCGTGGCGGCGGACGTACCGGCCGCGCAACGCACCAACCTCGAGGTGCTGCGCACCGATACGCCCACCTTCC
>DASQRV010000297.1:0-4221 GCA_035642735.1 Steroidobacteraceae bacterium | reverse complement strand
TGAAGGTGTCGGTGGTGGTCGCCTGGGTGAAGCCCAGCCGCTCGTAGAACTCGACCGCGCTCCGCGCATCGTCCACTGCGACGCTGAGCTCGTGGAACGTGCCGGCGAGCGGCAGCGGCGCGTGCGACATCAGACCGGGGTACCGTGCGCTGCGCCCGGCAGGTGTTGGCGCAGCCCGTCGGTCCATCCCTGGCAGCGCTGCGCGATCAGGTCCGCGAGGCAATGGGCGTGCGCGGCGCCGGCGTTGAGTGCCGGCACGTAATCGAAGCGCTGACCACCGGCACGCAGGAACGCGGCGCGGTTCTCGATGGCGATCTCCTCGAGCGTCTCCAGACAGTCGACCGCGAAGCCGGGGCACACCACGGTGACTTCGCGCACTCCACGGGCGGGCATGGCCGTGAGCACTGCCTGCGTGTAAGGCTTGAGCCACCCGGCCGGGCCGAAGCGCGACTGAAAGCTGACGCTCCACTCGCGCTCCTGCAGCAGCAGCTCGTCCGCGAGCAGCCGCGCGGTCGTGTGGCAGCGCTTGTGATAGGGGTCGCCCTGACGGCCGTAGCGCTCGGGTATCCCGTGGAACGACATGAGCAGGTGCGGCGTGCGGCCGTGCGCCTCCCAGTGCGCCACGACGCTCGCGCGCAGCGCCTCGATGTAACCGGGGTGGTCGTGATAGTCGGCGACGAGCTGCAGGTCCGGCAGCCAGCGCGCGCGGCGCAGCGCCGCGCTCACGTGATCGAACGCGGCACCCGTGGTGGCCCCGCAGTACTGCGGGAACAGCGGCAGCACCAGCAGGCGCTGCGCTCCGCCCGCGCGCAGCCGCTCGAGGGCCGCGCGCACATCCGGGGCGCTGTAGAGCATGCCAACCTCCACCAGCAGCGGCGCGAGCATGCGCTGCGCCAGCACCGCAGCGAGCTCGGCGCGCAACCGCTCGGTGAGATCGCGCAGCGGCGATCCGGAGGCCGACCAGATGAGGCGGTACTTGCGCGCCACGCGCGCCGGCCGCCAGGGAAGGATCACGCCGTAGAGCAGCGGCAGCCACAGCGCGCGCGGCAGGTCCACCACGCGCCGGTCGGCGAGGAAGCGCGCGAGGAACGCGCGCACCGCGGCAGGCTGCGGCGCCTCCGGCGTACCGGAGTTCACCAGCAGGATGCCGATGCGCTCGGTGCTCAACCCAGACCGACGCACACGAATTTCAACTCGGTGTAGTCGAGGATGCCGTACTTCGAGCCTTCGCGGCCGATGCCGGATTCCTTGACGCCGCCGAAGGGCGCGACCTCGGTCGAGAACAGCCCGGTGTTGAGACCGATCATGCCGTACTCGAGCGCCTCCGACACGCGCCACGCGCGCGCCAGATCGCGCGTATAGAAGTAGGCCGCCAGGCCGAACTCCGTGTCATTCGCCATGCGGACCGCATCCTGCTCGCTCTCGAAGCGGAACAGCGGCGCGATCGGGCCGAAGGTCTCCTCGCGCGCCATCCGCATCGCGGCTGTCACCTCGGTGACCACGGTCGGCTCGAAGAAAGTCCCCCCGAGCGCGTGGCGCTTGCCGCCGAGCGCGACGTGCGCGCCCTTGGCCACCGCGTCCGCGACGTGCTGCTCCACCTTGGCGAGCGCCGCGGCATCGATCAGCGGTCCCTGGTCGGTGGGACCCTTGAGGCCATCGCCGACCCGCAGCTGCGCGACCGCGTGCACCAGCTTGCGGCTGAACGCCGCGTACACCGGCGAGTGCACCAGCAGACGGTTGGCGCACACGCAGGTCTGGCCGCTGTTGCGGTACTTGCTGGCGATGGCCCCGGCCACCGCGGCATCGAGGTCCGCGTCCTCGAAGACGATGAAGGGCGCGTTACCGCCGAGCTCCATCGTGAGTTTCTTCACCGTGCCGGCGCACTGGGCCATGAGCTTCTTGCCGACGGCGGTCGAGCCGGTGAAGGTCACCTTGCGCACCGCCGGGTTGGCGGTGAGCTCGCCACCGATCGCCGCGGCATCGACGCCGGTGACCACATTCAGCACGCCCGCCGGAACGCCGGCGCGCGCGGCGAGTGCCGCGGCGGCGAGCGCCGAGTAGGGGGTCTGGCTCGCGGGCTTTATGACGATGGTGCAGCCGGCGGCGAGTGCCGGACCCGCCTTGCGCGTGATCATCGCCAGCGGAAAGTTCCACGGCGTGATGGCGGCGACCACGCCCACCGGCTGGCGCAGCACGAGCAGCCGCCGGTCGCTCTGGTTGGTCGGGATCACATCGCCGTAGAGGCGCTTGCCTTCTTCGGCGAACCACTCGATGAAGGAGGCGCCGTAGCTGATCTCGCCCTTGGCTTCGCTGAGGGGCTTGCCCTGCTCGGCGGTCATGAGCGTGGCGAGATCCTCCTGGTTCGCCATCAGCAATTCGTACCAGCGGCGCAGGATCGCGCCACGTTCCCTGGCGGTGAGCGCCGCCCAGGCCGGGAAGGACTGCGACGCCGCCTCGATCGCGTGGCGCGTCTCGGCGACTCCCATGTCCGGGACGGTGCCGATCGGCTCACGCGTCGCTGGGTTGACGACCGGCTGTGTCGCGCCGTTCGCCGCATCGAGCCACCGGCCGCCGATGAAGGCGCGCGTGCGCAGCAGATCCGGATCGCGCAGTTTCATGGAGCAGATCCCCCCAAGGGTGGCGGGGCGCCGACTGCCGCGCCGCCGACATAACGGCCGAAGAACTCGAGCGTGCGCGTGCGGGCGAGCGCCGCCGCCTGCGGGTCGTAGCTGGCGCGCTGCTCGCAGTTGAAGCCGTGACCGGCACCGTCGTAGGTGTACACGGGCGCCTGCGGGTACGCGGCGCGGATGCGCTCGACGTCCGCGAGCGGGATGCTCTTATCCTCGGTGCCGTAGTGATACATCACCGGGCAGCGCGGCTTCTGGTCCAGATAACTCACCACCCGGCCGTAGTAGACCACCGCGCAGGCGAGCGGCAGTTGCCCGGCGGCGAGGTAGGCGAGCGTGCCGCCCCAGCAGTAGCCGACCGCCCCGGCACGCCCGGAGTGCTTCACCACCGCGAGCGCCGCGGCGAGATCGCGCCGGGTCGCCTCCGGGTCCAGTTGTTTCACGTAGCCGGAGCCTTCCTGCATGTCCGCCGGCGTGTAGCCGAGCTCGATCCCGCGGCGCACCCGATCGAACAGAGACGGCGCGATGGCGGTGTAGCCTTCGGCGGCAAACCGGTCAGTCACCGTGCGGATGTGACTGTTGACGCCGAAGATCTCCTGGATCACCAGCAGCGCGCCGCGCGGCCGGCCGGGAGCAGCCGCGAGCCAGGCCTGAAATTCGTGGCCGTCCCGCGCCATGATGGTGGTGAATTCGCCCATGGGGTGGCATTCTAACGCGCCGCGCCATCGGAGGGATTCATGCTCGTCGGATCCGTCGTCAAGCGGGTCGCCATCATCGGTGGTGTACGTATTCCGTTCGCGCGCGCCTACTCCGCCTACGCCACCGCCGGCAATCAGGACATGCTCACGGCCGCGTTTCGCGCCGTCGTCGAGCGTTTCCGCCTCCAGGGCGAGCGGCTCGGCGATGTGGCGGCGGGCGCCGTCATCAAGCACTCGCGCGACTACAACCTGGTGCGCGAATGCGTGCTCTCCTGTGGCCTCGATCCGCACACGCCGGGACTCGACATGCAGCGCGCCTGCGGCACGAGCCTGGAAGCGGCCATCGACATCGGCAACAAGATCGCCCTCGGACAGATCGAGGTCGGCATCGCGGGCGGCACCGATTCCATCAGCGACGCGCCGATCGTCTATCCGCGCTCGTACCAGCAGCTGCTGCTCGCGAGCTACCGCGGGCGGACTGCCTGGCAGCGCGCCGCGCCGTGGCTCGGCCTGCGGCCGAAGCACTTCAAGCCCGTCCTGCCCGCGGTGGTCGAGCCACGCACCGGCCTTTCGATGGGACAGAGCACCGAGCTCATGGCGAAGCAGTGGCGCATCACGCGCGCCGAGCAGGATCAGCTCGCCTACGACAGCCACGTGAAGGCCGCAGCCGCCTGGCGCGCGGGGTTCTACGACGACCTGGTGGTGCCGCATCTCGGCCTGAAGACCGACAACAACGTGCGCGCCGACACCACGCCCGAGAAGCTCGCCCACCTGCGTCCGAGTTTCGCCACCGACGGTACGCTGACGGCCGGCAACAGCACTCCGCTCACCGATGGCGCGAGCGCGGTGCTGCTCGCGACTCCCGAGTGGGCGGCGAAGCGCGGCCTGCCGGTGCT
>DASQRV010000296.1:0-4806 GCA_035642735.1 Steroidobacteraceae bacterium | reverse complement strand
GCGAGATGCATGCTCTCGATGTGATCGTCGGAGAATATCCTCACCGGCGCGAAGGGATTGACCAGGTTGCGGTACCGCAGAGAGCGCTCGGCGTGTCCGCCAGTCGCTCTCTCTCGATCTCGCCTGCGAGGCCTCGTGTTCACTGTTACCACCGGCGGCGCGCGGCGGGGCGCCGCGGCCCAATGCGCTCGGGAGCCGCCATAGAGCCCGAGCGCCGCAGGGGCGTCAAGCGGGGAAAAGGCATAGCCGCCCGCAAAAATGCATAGCATGCAAGGGGGCGGCCGCGTGCCGTGTCAGGCGCCGCGCGCGCTCGCGCAGCGCGCGCGCACCCCGCAGCCAGCCGCTGCGGAGTGCCCGAACCGCTGTGCTCAGTGGTGATGATTGGCGGCTTCGGCCGCTTCCTTCAGCTCGCGATTGGCTTGGTCGAGCAGGTCCTTGGCTTTCGCTGCATGCCCGCCCATATCCCATTCATTCGCCTGCTGGGCCTGGGAGATCTTATCGTAAGCCTGGGTCGAGAGCCGCTGCGCGGCGGCGAGATTCGGGTGCTTCTGGTTGCTGATGTTGTCGACCGGCGGACCCGCCAGTGCCACCGACATCGCCAACGCGAGCGCCGCCGAGCCAAACAGCAGTTTTACAGTCATGACAACCTCGTAGTGTGACCGTGCAGGCGACCGGCCGTCAGGCCGGGCGCGGCGAGTGTCGTGCGCGCACCAGGCGCCGCGCAAGGCGCACCACGCAGGAGTGAGACCGGTGTCTCAGCGGGCGTTGATTGCGCATCCGAGCCCGGCGCGCGGCCGTGACGCCGCCGTGGTAAGTTTGTGTTCCCGAGAGCCAAAGGAGTCAGCAGCGGATGCCGAGCAGAGTGCCAGTGGGCCAGTCGCGGGGGTGGATCATCCCGATCGGCGGCGCGGAGAACAAAGAGAACGACCGTCGCATCCTCGAGCGCTTCGTGCGGGTCTCGGGGGGCGAGGGTGCCGATATCGTCGTGATTCCGACCGCGAGCCGCGTGCACGAGACCGGCCCCCGCTACGAGCAGGTTTTCCGTGCACTCGGTGCGGCACGCGTCACGGTGATGGACTTCGACACGCGGCGTGACTGCCGCGAGCCCGGCCGGCTGAAGCGCCTCGAGGAAGCGAGCGGCATCTTTTTCACCGGCGGCAACCAGCTGCGGCTCACGACGCTGCTCGGCGGCACCCCCGTCGCCAAACTGATCCGTCTGCGCAACGCGCGCGGCGTCACCGTCGGCGGCACCAGCGCCGGCGCCAGCATTCTCTGCGAGCACATGATCGCCGGGGGCGACGAGGGCTCTTCCATCGTGGCCGGCAGCGTGCGGCTCGCGCCTGGCCTGGGACTCACCAACCGTTTCATCATCGATCAACATTTTCGCGAGCGCGATCGCCTCGGCAGGCTCCTCACCGCGGTCGCCTACAACCCCTTTGCAGTGGGCATCGGGCTCGACGAGGACACGGCGGTCTTCATCGGGCCGGACGAGGTGGTGGAGGTCGAGGGCAGCGGCAGCGTGACCCTGGTCGACCCGTCCGAGGTGAGTTTCTCCTCCATCGGCGCGGTCGAGGACGGCCAGAGCGCGTGCATGCTGGGCCTGCGACTGCACATGCTGGTGGCCGGCGCGGCTTTCAACCTGAAGACGCGCGTCGCGACCGCGACGGCGCTGCTGCAGGCGAAGGAGTGACCGACAGCTGAGTCCAATCCGCGCGACCGGTTGCCCCGGATGAGTACTACGACGAGCAACACCCATGCGCATCCTCGATCGTTCCATATACGTCGGCCCCTCGCTGTACGCGCGCTTCCCTGTCATCCTCCTCACGCTCGATCTCGGCGCACTCGAGGCGTGGCCCACCGCGCGCCTCGGCGAGCGCTTCATTGGCGCACTCGCCGAAGCACTCCCGGGACTTGCCGAGCATGGCTGTTCCTATCGCGAGCCCGGCGGCTTCCTGCGCCGCATGCGCGAGGGCGAGGGCACCTGGCTCGGACACGTGCTCGAGCACGCGGCGATTGAGCTGCAGAACATCGCCGGCGAGGCGGTGACCTTCGGCAAGACCCGCGGCACGGCCACACCGGGCATTTACACCGTGGTTTACGAGTACGTGCAGCGCGACGAGGGCATCGCCGCGGGCGAGCTGGGATTGCGCCTGCTGTGCTCGCTGTTGCCTGCGGAGCTGCGGCCCGCGGGGAGCGTCCCCGAGGGGTGGAGCTTCCCGGAGGCACGCGATCAGTACATTCGCTTCGCACAGCGCCGCGCGCTCGGTCCGTCGACCGTGGCGCTGGTGCGCGCCGCCGAGCGGCGCGGTATCCCCTGGCTGCGCCTGAACGACCAGTCGCTGGTGCAGCTCGGGCACGGCAAGTACCAGCAGCGCATCCAGGCGACCGTGACCGGCCGCACGCCACACATCTCGGTCGAGCTGGCGAGCGACAAAGAGGAGACCAACAAGATCCTGGCGGGCCTCGGGCTGCCGGTGCCGCAGCAGGAGCTGGTGCAGAGCGAGACGCAGGCGGTGCGCGCCGCGCGCCGCATCGGCTTTCCGGTGGTCACCAAGCCCTACAACGGCAACCACGGCCGTGGCATTTCCATACGCCTTACCAGCGAGGAGGAAGTGGCGCACGGCTACAACGTGGCGCGCGAGCATTCGCGCTCGGTGGTGATCGAGAGCTTCGTCGAGGGTGACGACCACCGGCTGCTGGTGGTGAACGGCGAGCTGGTCGCAGCGACGCGGCGCACGCCCGGACACGTGGTCGGCGATGGCGAGCACAGCGTTGCGCAGCTCATCGACATCGTCAACCAGGACCCGCGCCGCGGAGTGGGCCACGAGAAGGTGCTGACGCGGCTCGAGCTCGATGCCCAGGCACACAAGATGCTCGAGCGCGCCGGACTCACGGCGGACGCGGTGCCGGAGAAGGGTTACACGGTATACCTGCGCTCCACCGCCAACCTGTCGACCGGCGGTACTGCGACCGATGTCACCGATGTGATTCACCCCGACAACCGTGAGATGGCCGAGCGCGCGGTGCGCGCGATAGGACTCGACGTCGGCGGCGTCGACTTTCTCTCCAGGAACATCACCGAGAGCTATCGCACGATCGGCGGCGGCATCTGCGAGGTGAACGCGGCACCCGGCTTCCGCATGCACGTGGCGCCGAGTGAGGGCACCGCGCGCGATGTGGCGGAGCCGGTCATCGACATGCTGTTCCCGGCGGGCACCCCGGCACGCGTGCCGATCGCTGCGATCACCGGCACCAACGGCAAGACCACCACGGCGCGCATGCTGGCGCACATCACCAAGATGGCCGGCTACACCCCGGGGCTCACCACCACCGACGGGGTGTACATCGACGGACAGCGCACCGTGTCGGGTGACATGACCGGTCCCGTCTCGGCGCGCATGGTGCTCGCGGATCCGCAGATCGACATCGCGGTGCTCGAGACCGCCCGCGGCGGGCTGCTGCGTGCCGGCATGGGTGTGAACGAGGTCAACGTCGGCGCGGTACTCAACGTCCAGCCGGATCACCTGGGGCTCAAGGGCATCGAGACTCTCGAGCAGCTCGCCGAGGTGAAACGCATCGTGGTGGAAGTGGCGAGCGACTGCGCGGTGCTGAACGCCGACGATCCACTGGTGCTGAAGATGTCGGGCTACACGGAAGCGAAGCACATCTGCTACGTGACCCTAAACCCGCAGCACGTGCTGGTGCGCGAGCACGTGCGAGCCGGTGGCCGCGCCTGCGCGCTCGAGGCGGGCGTGAACGGCCAGATGATCACCCTCTACGAGAAGGGCGCCCACATCCCGCTGCTGTGGACCCACCTCATTCCCGCGACGCTCGAGGGCCGTGCGACTCACAACGTGCAGAACGCCATGTTTGCCGCCGCCATGGCCTTCTCCCTCGGTATCAAGCTCGAAGCGATCCGCCAGGGTCTGCGTACCTTCGACTCGACCTTCTTCCAGGCGCCCGGGCGCATGAACGTGTTCGACGAGCATCCCTTCAAAGTGCTGTTCGATTACGGGCACAACGCGCACGCCGTTGCGACCATGGCGGATCTCGCGCAGCGACTCGAAGTCGCCGGCCGGCGCATCGTGGTCCTCGCCGGACCCGGCGACCGCCGTGACGGGGACCTCATCGCCATTGCCCGCGCCGTCGCCGGCCGCTTCGATCACTACATCTGCCGGCGCGATGACAACCTGCGCGACCGCAAATCCGACGAGGTGCCGCGCATCCAGGCGGCGGCGCTCGAGGCGGCGGGTGTCCCGAAGGAGGCGATCTCCATCATCCCCGATGAGCAGGAAGCGATCGGTACCGCGCTGCAGATGGGCCAGCCGGGAGATCTGCTGCTGATCTTCGCCGATGCCCTGGTGCGCTCCTGGAAGCAGATCATCAAGTTCAAACCCGCCGGGGTCAGCGCGCCGCAACCCCTGCCGCCGCCGCCGGCAGTGAGTCTCGAGCCGGGCGCCGACGGCGGCGCGGCGGCGCTGGACGCCGCCGGCGCCACCTTCAGCCTCGAGGGCCTCATCCGCGATGAGCGCGGCGTGCACTTCGCGCCGGAGGCGGAAGACTGAGGCCGCCGGCGGTGCTGCCGTTCGAGGCCTCGCGGCGCCTGACGGGTGCGAACCTGTTCTTCGCCGGCACCGGCGCGCAGCTGGAAACCGCGGGGATAACGGCGGACGCCGCCTTGCTCGGCGCGTGGCGGGCGCGCGTCGCGCGCGCCCGCGCGCACCTGGGATGGGAGGAGTTGGACTGCGACTCCGGAACGCCCCCGCCGGTAGTTGCGCGGGTGCACGCCACCGGTGCCTCACTGGC
>DASQRV010000295.1:0-3486 GCA_035642735.1 Steroidobacteraceae bacterium | reverse complement strand
AGATGACGGCCGCGGTCGGCATTGGCGCGCGCACCGCCGAGTATCGCGAGATTGTTCGACTCGGTGGCACCGGAGGTGAACACGATCTCCGCGGGTTCCGCGCCCACGAGCGCCGCCACCTGCGCGCGCGCCCGCGCGATGCGCGTCGCGGCGGCACGGCCGTAGGGGTGCGTCGAGGAGGGATTGCCGAAGTCACCCTCGCCGGTGAGGCACTCCGCCATGGCGTCGGCGACCGCGCGCTCCACGGGCGTCGTCGCTGCGTAGTCGAGATAGAGAGGTGCCGGATTCATCGAGCCGCTCCGCCGGCAGTGCGGCGCCGATTCTGCACCGCGGTGAGAATACCGCGCAGGATGTTGACCTCATTGTGATCGAGCTCCGCGCGCTGCAGCAGGCGACGGATGCGTGCCATGAGATGGGTGCCGCTCTGCGTGCGGTCGCGGAAGTCGATCTCCTCGAGCACCGCGGCGATGTGCCCGTAGAGACGCTCCATCTCCTGCGTCGTCGCGAGCGGCGCTGCGAGCGGCGCCGCCGTCGGGGCCGCAATGCCGCGCGCACGATACAGCTCATACGCCACGAGCTGCACCGCCATGGCGAGATTGAGCGAGGCGTAGGCCGGGCTCGCCGGGATGCGGATCAGCGCATGGGCGCTCTCGAGCTCTTCGTTAGCGAGTCCGGTGCGCTCGGGGCCGAACACCACCGCGGCCGCGGCGGTGCTCGATTCGGCCACCAGCCTCGCGGCGGCCTCGCGTACATCGACGATGCGGAAGTGCTGATCGCGATCCCTCGAGGTCGTCGCCGCGACGTAGCCGCAGTCCGCGAGCGCCTCCGCCAGCGAGGGCACGACGCGTGCCGCCGCGAGCACATCGTCCGCCCCGGAAGCGCGCGCGCTCGCCTCCGGGTGCGGAAACTGCCGTGGATTCACCAGCACCATCTCCTCGAGCGCCATGTTCTTCATGGCGCGTGCCGCGGCGCCGATGTTGCCCGGGTGCGAGGGGGCCACCAGCACGATGCGAATACCGCGGGATTTCATCTCTCGTTGGTCCGCAACGATCTTAAGCCTGATCGGGACTCTGTGATACGTGCCTTGGACTGGCGCGGGGAACGGCAGGCTATACTGCCACGCTGCAGGTCATTCCGGCCCGCCAAGTGCCGGACGTCGTGGCTTGGCGGCTTTCAATGACGCGTGTCGGTTTCCGCTCTACAACCGTCGCGGACGAGTCCGCGATCCGCTCCCTGCTGCTGCAGGCCCATGCGTTTGCCCCCGGGCTTCCCATGTTCGAGGGTCGGCACCTTCACTGGAAGTATTGGGAGCCGCGCGCGGACTGGCAAGGCTCGCGCTCCTACGTCCTCACCCGGGAAGAACGCATCGTCGCGCACGCGGCGATCGTGCCCGCAGTTTGCAGCTGGGGGAACGAACGGCTCCGGCTGCTGCATGTGATCGACTGGGCGGCGTACCCCGAGGCGCGCGGCGCCGGCACTACCCTCATGCGGCACATCGGCGCACTGGCCGACGCCATCGTGACCTCCGACGGCGCCGCCGCGGCGTTGCGCTTGCTGCCTTTTCTCGGCTTTGCGGACTCCGGCACCGTGGTCAGGCGGTATGCGCGGCCGATCCGCCCATGGCTCTATCTGAGGGATGCGGACGCGGCGCCTTGGCGCCTCGCGGCGCGCTGCGTTCGCAACACGCTGTGGGCACTGCGCGCGCCGTCCGGTGTACCGGGCGTGCAGCGCTCGCGCCGCGTCGGGGCGGAGGAGCTCGCCGGTGCGCCGATCCCCTGGCCGGCACCAAGGTATGGCAGCGCCGTGCTCGAGCGCTCGGCCGCGGTGATGAGCTACTGGCTGCGGTGCCCCGCGGCGCCCATGGAGCTGCACGTGGTGGAGAACGGCGCGGCTGCCGAAGGCTACTTCGTGCTGGCCTACGCACCCGGACAGGCGCGGCTGGCCGATTGCTGGCTCGACCGCGATGACCCCGAAGCATGGGAGACGCTCGTGCAGCTGGCCGTGCAGCAGGCTGCGCGGCACAGCGCGGTCGCGGAAGTCGTCGCCATCTGCAGCGAGCCGCTGCTGGCCGCCGCGCTGCAACGCTGCGGCTTCATCGCGCGCGCATCAAGGCCGCTGCTGGTGCGCGCCAACGGCGTCCGCCTGCCGGCGGCGGGCATCCGCATACAGATGCTCGATGACGATACGGCGTATCGGCACGGCGGCTCGAGAACCTTCTGGGTTTGAATTCGCACGCGAGCCAGCGGCCTGACATGAGCAGCGCCACGCGCGTTGCTATGATGGCACGCCATCATGCAGCCGCTGCTCAATATTGCCGTGCGTGCCGCGCGCCGTGCCGGAGAAGTGATCGTCCGCAGCATGAACCGCCTGGAGTCGCTCACCATCGCCTCCAAGGGACGCAACGATTTCGTCACCGAGGTGGACCGCGCAGCTGAACAGGAGATCATCGCCAGCATCCGCCGGCACTATCCGCAGCATGCTTTCCTCGCTGAGGAGAGCGGCCGCAGCGGCGAGCACGAGACGCTGTGGATCGTCGATCCGCTCGATGGTACGACCAACTTCCTGCACGGCTTCCCGGTGTTCGCCGTGTCGATCGCCTGCCAGGTGCGCGGGCGTCTCGAGCACGCGGTGGTCTATGACCCGCTGCGCCAGGAGTTGTTCACCGCCAGCCGCGGCGCCGGTGCCCACCTCGACAATCACCGCATGCGCGTCAGCAAGGCACGCGCGCTCGAAGGGGCGCTCATCGCCACCGGCTTCCCGTACCGTGCCAACACGCAGTATCTGGACGCCTACCTCGGGATGCTGCGCGCCGTGACGCTGCAGGCTGCCGGTGTGCGGCGGCCGGGTGCCGCGGCTCTCGATCTCGCCTACGTCGCGGCCGGCCGCGTCGACGCGTTCTGGGAGATCGGCCTCAGCGCCTGGGACACGGCCGCCGGGACGCTGCTCATCCAGGAGGCCGGCGGGCGCATCGGCACTCTGACCGGCGCGGAGTACCGCCAGGCGGGTCACGTGGTCGCGGGCACGCCGAAGGTTTACGCCGCCCTGATCGAGGTGCTCGCGCCGCACGTGCCGGCGGAGCTGCGTGCGTCCTAGTCGCGAGGCGGCTTGCTCGCTTTCCCCAGGGTGCTTGTGTAGAGTCCTCGCCGCTAACCGGGGGGTGACATGGCGAGCCAGTTTCTTGCGACCAAATCCATTGCCGAGCTGCACGAGCAGGAATCCTCCGGTAACGAGCTGCGGCGCACGCTCACCGCCACGCAGCTGACGCTGCTCGGAATCGGCGGCATCATCGGCACGGGAATCTTCGTGCTCACTGGCGTCGCGGCCGCCCAGAACGCAGGCCCCGCGCTGCCGCTGTCGTTCATCATCGCGGGAATCGGCTGCACGTTCGCGGGCCTGTGTTACGCGGAATTCGCCGCCATGATCCCGGTGTCCGGCAGCGCCTACTCCTATTCCTACGCAACCCTCGGCGAAGGCATCGCCTGGTTC
>DASQRV010000294.1:0-6931 GCA_035642735.1 Steroidobacteraceae bacterium | reverse complement strand
TCGTGTGGACCTTCTCGACCACGCCGACGGCGGTCGATGGCACATCCATCGTCGCCTTGTCGGATTCGAGCGTGACGAGTGGTGTATCGATGGCGATGCTGTCGCCCGGCTTCACCAGCACGTCGATGACGGCGACGTCCTTGAAATTGCCCATGTCGGGGACGCGCACTTCCACCACTGAGGCCGCGGCGTTCATGACGCGACTCTTCAGACTTTCCAGGGCACGGGCTTATCCGGATCGACACCGAGCGCCGTGATGGCGCGGGTAACCGTCACCGGATCCACCTGCCCCTCGTCTGCGAGCGCCTTGAGCGCGGCCACCGCGATGTAGTTGCGGTCCACCTCGAAGTGGCGGCGCAGGGCGGCCCGGGAATCCGAGCGGCCGAAGCCATCGGTGCCGAGCGTCACGTAACGACCCGGGACCCACTGGCGGATCTGGTCGGGCACGGTGCGCACGTAGTCGGTGGCGGCCACCACCGGGCCCTCGTGCTTCTGCAGCAGCTGACGCACGTACGGCACTCGTGCCGACCCGGGCGGATGCAGCAGGTTCCAGCGCTCGCACTCGAGCGCCTCGCGGCGCAGCTCGCTGAAGCTCGTGATCGAAAGCACGTCCGCGGCAATCCCGTAGTCGTTCTCGAGAATCTTCGCCGCGGCGAGGCATTCGCGCAGGATGGTGCCGGAACCGAGCAGCGTCGCGCGCATCTTGCCGCGGCCGCCACTCTGCAGCAGGTAGCCCCCGGCCAGGATCCCCGCCTCCGCGCCCGCCGGCAGCGGCGGTTGCACGTAGTTCTCGTTCATCAGCGTGATGTAGTAGAAGATGTTCTGCTGCTCGGCGTACATGCGGCGCATACCGTCCTGGATGATCACCGCGAGCTCATAGGCGAAGGCGGGATCGTAGGCAACACAGTTGGGTACGGTGGTCGCGACCAGCTGGCTGTGGCCGTCCTGGTGCTGCAGACCCTCGCCGGCAAGCGTGGTGCGCCCGGCCGTTGCGCCGAGCAGAAAGCCGCGCACCTGGATGTCGCCGGAAGCCCAGATGAAATCCCCGACCCGCTGGAAGCCGAACATCGAATAGAAGATGTAGAACGGCACCATGTTGATGCCGTGATTGCTGTAGGCGGTGCCGGCCGCCATCCACGAGCACAGCGATCCCGCCTCGTTGATGCCCTCTTCCAGCATCTGTCCCTTCTTGTCCTCGCGGTAGGACATGAGGGTCTCCGCATCCTGCGGGGTGTAGAGCTGTCCGACCGAGGAGTAGATACCGATCTGGCGGAACAGCCCTTCCATGCCGAAGGTGCGCGCCTCGTCCGGGACGATCGGCACGATGTTGCGGCCGATGTTCTTGTCCTTGAGGAGCACGGTGAGGATGCGCACGAACGCCATCGTGGTAGAGATCTCACGCTCGCCGGTGCCCTCGAGGAGCGCCGCGAATGCCGAGAGCGGCGGCACCTGGAGTGGCGGAGCGTTGTGCCGCCGGACCGGCAGATAGCCACCGAGCGCATCCCGCTTCGCCTGCAGATAGCGGGCCTCCTCGGACGCGGGCTCGAACTGCCGGAACGGCAGTTGGGCCAGCTCCTCGTCACTCACCGGGATGTTGAAGCGGTCGCGGAAGGCGCGCAGATCCTCCTCCGACAGCTTCTTCTGCTGGTGCGCCACCATCTGCCCCTCGCCGCCCTTGCCGAGACCGTAGCCCTTGACGGTCTTGGCGAGGATGACGGTCGGCTGGCCCTTGTGGCTCATGGCGGCGGCGTAGGCGGCGTAGACCTTCAGCGGATCGTGGCCGCCGCGGTTCAGCCGCCAGATCTCTTCATCCGACATGTTGGCGACCATCGCCTTGAGCTCGGGGAACTTGCCGAAGAAGTGCTCGCGCGTGTACGCCCCGCCCTTGGCCTTGAAGTTCTGGTACTCGCCGTCGACGGTCTCCTCCATGGCCTTGCGCAGGAGTCCCAGGTGGTCGCGCGCCAGCAGCGGATCCCAGCGCGAGCCCCACAGCACCTTGATCACGTTCCAGCCGGCGCCGAGAAACGCCGCCTCGAGCTCCTGGATGATCTTGCCGTTGCCCCGCACCGGGCCATCGAGGCGCTGCAGGTTGCAGTTGATGACGAAGATCAGGTTGTCGAGTCCCTCGCGCACCGGCATGGTGAGCGCGCCCATCGACTCCGGCTCGTCCATCTCGCCATCACCGAGGAACGCCCACACCTTGCGGTCGGACGGTTTCACGAGTCCGCGATGCTCGAGATAGCGGATGAAGCGGGCCTGGAAGATCGCCATCATGGGACCGAGGCCCATCGACACCGTCGGGAACTGCCAGAAATCGGGCATCAGCCACGGGTGCGGGTAGGACGAGAGCCCGACGCCCGGATGGGCGGCTTCCTGGCGGAAGTAGCGCAGCTGTTCCTCGCTCAGCCGTCCCTCGAGAAAAGCACGGCCGTAGATCCCGGGAGACGAGTGCCCCTGGATGAAGAGCATGTCGCCCGGATGATTCTCGGCAGGCGCGCGCCAGACGTGGTTGAAGCCAACTTCGTACAGGGTCGCGGAAGAGGCGTAGCTCGAGAGGTGTCCGCCATACTCGGTGGATTTCTTGTTTGCCAGCAGCACCATCACCAGCGCGTTCCAGCGGATGTAGGCCTCAATGCGGCGCTCGAGCGCGCGATTGCCCGGATACTCCGGCTCGCGCCCGACCGGAATGCTGTTGACGTAGGCGGTGTTGGGCTTGAACGGCAGGTAGGCGCCGTTACGGCGCGTGTAGTCGATGAGCCGCTCGAGCAGGTAGTGCGCGCGCTCGGGTCCGTGGATCTTCAGTACCGAGTCGATCGATTCGAGCCATTCCCGCGTTTCGACGGGGTCGAGATCCTCAAGTTTCGGCAGGTCGGTCATGCGAGTCGCTTGGCAAGCGCGATCGGGTAAGGTTACCGGCGCGGTCGCGACCGCGGTCGCGCGTGTGAAGTGCCCATCGCGTTAGAATGAGTAATGATGGCGAGCGGCGGCAGGTAAAGCAAGTGAGGTCCGGAAGCGTCCGCGCACGCGCGGGCGGCGGTGTTCGCGAGCGCACCCTGCTGCCCGATCCGCACGCTCCAGACATCGTCAGCGCTGCCCGCCTCAACCCGGCGACCCTCGACGCGCTGTTCGCGATCGTGCCCTATCCGCCGGGCGCCGCCGCGTTGCGACGGCTGCCGGAGAGCGCACGCTGGCGCGAGCTCGAGGCTCACACGCCGCCGCGCGCCGGCTCGGTGCGCACCACCGTGCTCGCGGGCCGCCGCCACACTGTCGCGGTGCTCGGCTACCTCGCGAGCGATGCCAACGCCTTCGAGCGGCTGTCGCTCGCCGGACGCATGCTGAAGGAAGCCGCGGCGCGCGCGCCGCAGGTCATCGGTCTCGCCGCCGCCGGCCCCGCGGGTACCGCCCGGGCAGCGCTCGAAGCGTTGCTCGCCGCCGCTCTCGCGCACGCGTTCGCACTGCCGAGCTGGCGTGCGCCTGCGCACGGGGAGCGACGCATCCGCCGGATCGAAGTGTTGAATGATGTCGGTCTCGACACGCGCTACATCGCGGCCGTGGCGCGCGGCACCAACCTCGCGCGCTGGCTGACCGCGCTCCCCCCCAACATCCTCGACGCGCGCGGCTACCGGCGCGTCATCACGACGCTCGCGCGCACCCACCGGCTGACGCTCCGCTGGCTCGATGAGCGCGCCCTGCGCCGCGCCGGCGCCAATGCCTTTCTCGCCGTGGCGGCGGGCAACGCCGGCAGCGGCGCCGGCATCGCGCACCTCAGGTACCGTCCGGCGCGCGCACCTGGCGCCGCATCTCCCGAAGTCGCGCTCATCGGCAAGGGCATCCTGTTCGACACCGGCGGCATCAACCTGAAGACACACCGCTCGATGCTCGACATGCACACCGACATGGCCGGGAGCGCCGTGGCGCTCGCGACGCTCCTCGCGCTGGCGGAGCTGCGCGCGCCTCTCGCCGTGGACGCGTGGCTCGCGATCACGGAGAACCGCATCGGGCCGCACGCGTACCGCCCGCAGGAGGTGGTACGCGCAGCGAACGGCGTCACCATCCAAGTGATCCACACGGATGCCGAGGGACGCATGGTGCTCGCCGATACGCTCGCCCTCGCCGGCCGCACCCGGCCGCGCCTGATGATCGATTTCGCGACGCTCACCGGCGCCTGCGTCCACGCGCTCACCGAGCGCATGAGCGGCGTCTTCAGCAACCGCCCGCAGCTCGCCGCCGCGCTCGTCGAGGCCGGGCGTGCGAGCGGCGAGCGCGTCTGGAGCTTTCCGTTCGAGGCCGACTATGACGCCGAGCTCGAGAGCAAGGTCGCGGACATCGTCCAGTGCGCCATCGAGGGCAAGGGCGATCACATCCTCGCGACGCGCTTCCTGTCGCGCTTCGTGCCCCCGGGCACGCCATGGGTGCACATCGATCTGTCCTCGGCCACACGCGCAGGCGGACTCGCGCACATCGCGACCGATGTCACCGGATTCGGCGTCCGCCTCGCGCTCGAGCTGCTGCTGAAGCAGTCGATCCGGCGGCGGCTCGAGGGCGCGCAGTGAGCGCGCTCGTCATCCGCCGGCCGGATGACTGGCACCTGCATCTGCGCGACGGCGCCGCGCTCGCCGCCGTGCTGCCCTTCAGCGCCGCGCGTTTCGCGCGCGCCATCGTCATGCCGAATCTCAACCCGCCGGTCACGACGGCCGCCTCCGCCCTCGCTTATCGCGAGCGCATCCGCGCCGCACTCCCCGCGGGCGCTCAGTTCGAGCCGCTGATGACGCTCTACCTCACCGACCACACCCCGGTGGAGGAAATTGCACGCGCGCAAGCCGCCGGCGGTGTGCTCGGCTGCAAGCTCTATCCGGCGGGTGCTACCACGCACTCCGCGGCCGGGGTGACCGCCGTGCGCCGTCTCGATGCGGTGTTCGAGCGCATGGCGGAAGCGGGGCTGGTGCTGCAGGTGCACGGTGAGGTCACCGACCCCAGGATCGATGTCTTCGAGCGCGAGCCGCGCTTCATCGACACGGTGCTGGCGCCGCTCGCCGAGCGGCATCGGCGCCTGCGCATCGTGTTCGAGCACATCACCACGCGGGCGGCGGTGGAGTTCGTGCTGGGCGCGCGCGAAGGCATCGCCGCCACCGTCACACCGCAGCACCTGCTCATGAACCGCAACGCGCTGTTTGCGGGAGGGCTGCGGCCGCATCACTACTGCGCGCCGGTGCTCAAGGCGGAGGACGAGCGCCTGGCACTCCTCGATGCGGTGGTGCGCGGCAGTCCGCGGCTTTTCCTCGGCACCGACAGCGCGCCGCACGCCAGGTCCGCGAAGGAGGCAGCCTGCGGTTGCGCCGGCATCTTCTCGGCCCACGCCGGCATCGAGCTGTACGCCGAGGTGTTCGCCGCGGCGGGCGCGCTGGAGAGGCTCGAGGGCTTCGCCTCGATCCACGGTGCCCACTTCTACGGCCTGCCGCGCAACGGCGGCACGATCACGCTCGTTCCCGAGCCATGGGAGGTGCCGGCAAGTTATCCTTTCGGTACCGAGCAACTGGTGCCGCTGCGCGCCGGCGAACGCATCGCGTGGCGGCTCGCGCCATGAGGGGCGCCTCTTCGCATGAGTGACCCGCTGCCCACCCCGGCTCCCACCGTCGAGCGCGCCACGGCTACGCTCATGGCGCGCCGCTTTCGCGGCTACCTGCCGGTGGCGATCGATGTGGAGACGGGCGGTTTCAAGGTCGCGACGGATGCGCTGCTCGAGATCGCGATGGTGCTCATCGACATGGACAGCGATGGCACGTTGCGGCGTGGCGCGACCCACGACTTTCACGTCAGGCCCTTCGATGGCGCCCGGCTCGATCCCGCCTCCCTCGCGGTGACCGGCATCGATCCGTGGCACCCGCTGCGTCCGGCGCTGCCCGAGCGCGATGCGCTGCAGCGGGTGTTCCGCGAGGTGCGCCACGCGGTGCGCGCCTACACTTGCCGCCGCGCCATCCTCGTCGGGCACAACGCGGCGTTCGATCTCGCCTTCATCAATGCCGCGGTCGCGCGCGCGGAGGTGAAACGCAATCCCTTTCACCCCTTCTCGTGCTTCGATACCGCGACGCTCGCGGGCGCCGCCCTCGGGCAGACCGTGCTCGCCAAGGCGATCACGGTCGCCGGACTCGACTGGGATGCCGACAGCGCGCACAGCGCCCGCTACGACGCGGAGCGCAGTGCCGATCTTTTCTGCCTGGTGTGCAACCTGCTGCGCGACAGCCATCGCTGCGCCGAGGAGCGGGCGCGCGCGCTCGGCTGGGTGAGCGAAGCGGCGGAAACGAGCGCCGACGAGCCGCCGCTCGATGCCGAGCTGCCGCCGATCTAGCGACCACCCCGGCGGGGGCCTTATTTCGCGGCGCCGGCCTCGGCGAGGAGCTGGCGCAGCTCACCGCTGCGGTACATCTCCAGCGCGATGTCGCATCCGCCGACCAGCTCGCCCCTGACGTACAGCTGCGGATACGTCGGCCAGTTGGAGTAGCGCTTGAGCGCCTCGCGCAGCTCGGGATCCTCGAAAATGTTGACGTGCTTGAATTCGGCGCCAACGGCGCGCAGCGCGGCGACCGTCTGCGCGGAGAACCCGCACTGCGGAAAATCCGGCGTGCCCTTCATGAATAGCACCACGGGACTCCCGGACAGCTCTGCCTTGATTCGCTCGACCACATCCATCTGAACTACCTCGTAAGTTTGCGCCGCTCGGCGAGCACGGCCAGCAGCTACCACTGCTCGGCGGGGCTCATCGACATCCACCGGCCGATCTCATCCCCGGTGCGCAGGCACCCGACGCAGAAACCACGCGCGTCGAGCGAGCAGACATTGATGCACGGGGACGGCGGGCGCTCTGCCGGCTCCGTCGGCGTGGGTTCCAACGCATTCACCATTCACTCTGGGCCGTCACGGCGTGCGCCCAGGG
>DASQRV010000293.1:0-2139 GCA_035642735.1 Steroidobacteraceae bacterium | reverse complement strand
CCGGAACGCAGGCCTCCAGTTGACGGAAATCCCCGCCCTTCAGGAGGGGGGAAGGCGTTAATGAATGGACTCGGAATCGTCGCGGCACTCGCTGCCGAGTCTCGCCCACTCGGCCCGGCAACCCCGCACGGTGTAGAGCCCGCCACCCTCGCGGACGGCACCCTGCTCATCCTGAGCGGCGTCGGGTCGGCGGCGGCGGCCAATGGCGCGCGCCGGCTCCTCGACGCCGGTGCCCGGGCGCTCCTCAGCTGGGGGTTGGCCGGAGGGCTGGACCCCGCGCTCACGGCCGGGACAGTGGTGCTGCCGCGCGAAGTCATCTCGCCCGAGGGTCGTGTGCTTGCGACGAGCACCGACTGGCGGGAGCGCGTGAGCAACGCCATCGTCGCGCGCCACGGGGTCTGCGGCGGCAGACTCCTCACCTGCCGCGAGCCACTCGGTTCCATCGCCGCCAAGGCGTTGGCATTCAGCCAGACGGGGGCCGTCGCCGCGGACATGGAAAGCTCCGCGGTGGCCGAGGTCGCATCGAGCGGGCGAGTACCCTTTCTCGTCGTGCGCGCGATCGTCGATACGGCACAGGACGCCCTCCCGAAGGTCGCGCTGAGCGCGGCCGGCACCGGAGAGGACCGCCTGCGCCTGGGGCGACTGTTGGCGACGCTCGCCCGCACGCCCGGGGAGCTGCCGGCTCTGATCCGGCTCGCCCACCGCTACCGCACCGCGAGCCGCGCGCTGGCGGCGGTTGCCGGAAGCGGCGCGCTCGCGCGCGAGGTTTCGTGAGAGCCCTCGTCACCGGAGCAACCGGCTTCGTCGGCGCGGCAGTGGCCAGGGCACTGTGTGGGGCGGGGTGGCAGGTGCGGGCCCTCGTACGCCCGGGCTCCGACCGCCGGAATCTCCGGCAACTGCCCCTCGAGCTCGCCGTCGGCGACCTCCACGACCCGGCCTCGCTCGAGCAGGCGCTCGAGGCGTGCGAGGCACTGTTTCACGTGGCGGCCGACTACCGGCTCGGGGTTGCCGATCCGCAGCAGCTCTACCGTACCAACGTGGAGGGAACCCGCAACCTGCTCGAGGCGGCCCGCCGCACGGGGATCGCGCGCGTGGTCTACACGAGCAGCGTCGCCGCCGTCGGACTGCCGGCCGATGGCTCCCCCGGCACGGAGGACACGAAGGTGGCGCTCACCGACATGATCGGCCACTACAAACGCTCGAAATTTCTCGCCGAAGAGCTGGTGCGGGAGCTCGTTCGCGCCGGTGCCCCGGTCGTCATCGTCAACCCCTCCACCCCGATCGGACCCGGTGACCTCAAGCCGACACCAACCGGGCAGATGGTGGTCGACGCGGCCGCCGGACGGACGCCGGCCTACGTCGACACGGGGCTCAACATCGTGCACGTCGATGACGTCGCGGCGGGCCACCTGCGGGCCTTCGAGCGCGGACGGATCGGGGAGCGGTACGTCCTCGGCGGTGAGAACATGACCCTCCACGAGGTGCTGGTGCAGATCTGTCGCCTGGCAGGGCGAGCGCCACCGCGCATCCGTATGCCGCACGCGGCTCTGCTTCCCCTCGCCTATGCGGCGGAGACGCTCGCCCGGCTGAGCGGCCGGGGCACGCGGGTCACGGTCGAGGCGGTGCGCATGTCCCGCAAGCACATGTATTTCTCGAGCGCGAAGGCGGCGCGCGAGTTGGGCTACAGCTGGCGGCCGCCGGCGGCGGCTTTCGAGGACGCGCTCGTCTGGTTCCGTGAGCAGCAGATGCTGGGGCGGCCGCGCGCGCGCCGCGCCTGACTGCGCCGTTCTCCCCTACGCATCTCAGCGGAGGCGATCTACCAACTTGCGCGCTCCAGGTTTGGAACGGCGGCAAAATGCTCATCGCGGCTGAGCACGGCAAGTCCATGCTGCAGCGCCAGCGCCGCGATCCACGCATCGTTGGCTGGGATCGGTCGACCAGATCGCTTCAGAGCCACCCGCAGCTCGGCATAGGTCGTCGCGGTCTCATCGGTGACGTTGAGCACATCGAAGTCGGGCAAGTGCTCGCTCAGCCACGCTTCGTATCGCGTACGGTGCTTCGATCCCGCGAAGCCATAGCGAAACTCGCCCAGGACAATGACGGGTATCGCGGCGCGAGCGTGACGACGCAGGGCTTCAG
>DASQRV010000292.1:0-2305 GCA_035642735.1 Steroidobacteraceae bacterium | reverse complement strand
TTGGTGTCGAGTGTCAGCTCACCGTGCGCCAGCACCCCGGAGGTCTCCCCGTAGCGGCGACGCAGGAGCGCGAGCGTGCGCGCCTTGAGCTCGCTCAGGTCGAAGGGCTTCACCAGGTAATCGTCGGCACCGAGGTTCAGCGCCGCGACCCGGTCCTCGGTCTGGTCGCGGGCCGAGAGGACGAGCACGCGCGTCGGCGCCCGCGACGCTCGCAGGGCGCGCAACACTTCGAGCCCGGAGACGCGGGGCAGCATCAGATCGAGAATCATCAGATCGTACTCGTGCGCTTCGATCTGCCCCAGCGCGGCCTGGCCGTCGCCGGCATGGTCCACGGCGAATCCTTCCCTGCGAAAGTCGGAGGTGAGTGCGGCGGAGAGCCGCGCGGAGTCCTCGACGATCAGCAGTTTCATCGGCGAAGTGTAACTCGGTGCGCGGCGCTTTAAGCGAAACCAAAGCTTTCCCAGGGATCATGCGCATGCGCGCAGGTCGCGCAGACGGCTATTGAATTCGGCAGAGCATGTCACGGTCATACTTCGTTCTCGGGCCGATCTGGCAGGCGGTGAGCTCTTCTCCTCCACAAGGCAAAGGTGCGGCTCGCGGCCGTTGGCTGACGACAGCCGCGTTGTCTGCCGCTTTCGTGTGCGGCTGTGCCACCGAGAGCGCGCCGCAGCCGCCGGCCGTCACGCCTGCCGCGTTCGAGCACCACGCCGCGGCGGCGGGTGCCGCATGGCCCGCGCAGGACTGGTACCGCGGCTTCGGTAGCGATGAGCTCGATGCCCTGGTGGATGAGGCTGTGCGGGACAACACGGATCTGACGGGCGCACGCGAGCGTGTCGCTCAGGCGGACGCGCGGGCACGTCAGGCTGGAGCGGCGATCCTGCCGAAGGTCGGCATCGATGGAAACGCCACCTATCTGTCGGGGCATTCAAGTCAGGGAAGCGGTCACGAGTTGGATTGGTTCGCGATGCTCTCCGCCAGCTATGAGGTCGACTTCTGGGGGAAGAACCGCGCCATCGCCGACGCAGCGCGGCTCCAGGCCGGCGCGTCGCGCGGGGAGCGCGACACGGTGGCGCTCACGCTTCTCGGTGGCGTGGCGGGACAGTATTTCCAGGTGCTGGCGTTGCGTGAGCGTCTGGCGATCGCGCGAGCCAACCGGGATGCCGCCAAAAAGATACTTGAAGCCGTGCAGGCCCGCTTCGACGCGGGAGTCGCGAGTCCCACCGAGCTCGCCTCGCAGAAGGCCGCCTGGTACACGGCGCAAATCGCCATCTCCGACCTGGAGCAACTGGAGATGGAGGCGCGCGCCGCGCTCGCGCTGCTCCTCGGACGTCCTCCCGAGAACTTCGAGATCCGCGCAAGCGATCTCGACTCGCTGCGCGAGCCGCTAGTCGCCGCAGGACTGCCCTCGGAGCTTCTGACCCGCCGGCCCGACCTGCTGGTGGCCGAGTCGAATCTGCGCGCCGCGCACGCGAACCTCGCGGCAGCGCGCGCTGCGATGTTCCCGAGTCTGACGCTCACCGCCGCCGGCGGTGTACAGAATCCGGCGCTGCCGGCCACCGTCCTCACCATCCCGGGCGTGGGTCCCTCGTATTCGGCCATTGCCGGCCTGACGCAGCCGATCTTCGATCACGGCCGTTTGGCGGCGCAGCGGGACGAAGCGCTGGCCAGGGAGCAGGAGCTGCTCGCGACCTATCGCGCGGCGATCATCGCATCGCTGGTGGATGTCGAGAAGGCGCTGGCCGCCGTGCAGCACCTCGACGCCGTGCGCGAATTCCAACAGGGGAGCGTCACGCAGAGCGAGCGCGCCTTCGAGGGAGCGCAGCTGCGCTACCAGCGAGGATCCGGGGACTTTCTCACGCTGCTCGAATCGCAGCGTACGCTGTACGCCGCCCGCGATCAGTATGCGCAGTACCGGCTGGCGCGCCTGCAGGCGCTGGTTGCGCTGTGCAAGGCGCTGGGCGGCGGCTGGAGTGCATCTCCCGGCGCGACGCCTGGGCCACAGGCAGCGCCCGCGGCTGCGCGGGCTGGCGAGGCGGCCTCCTCATGAAGTTAGTCGCCGCGCCCGCTAGCCGCATGAAAGGCCTGCCGATGAATCCCGCCCGACTCTCCGTCCGCACCCTGCGCGCACGGACTCGTGCCGCGGAGTCGGCGGTGATTCTGTTGATCGTGGCGGCGGGCATCACCGCCTTGTCGGTTGCGGGCTGCCAGCGCACGCCCCCCGCGGCGGAAGCGCCGGCGGCCGACGCTCGGGACAAGGGCGCTCCGGAAGCCGAAGGCGTGACACTCAAGCCCGAGGAGATCGAAA
>DASQRV010000291.1:0-2463 GCA_035642735.1 Steroidobacteraceae bacterium | reverse complement strand
GCCCAGGGGAACGTGCCCTTGGTGAAGGGTGTGCCGCGCTCACGTGCCTCGGTCTCGGTAAGACCCACCCAGGCGACCTCCGGGTCGGTGTAGGCGACGGACGGTATCACGCGCCAGTCCGCCGCCCGCTTCTCGCCCGCGGCCACTTCGGCCGCGACCTTGCCCTCGTGCATGGCCTTGTGTGCGAGCAGCGGCGGAGCGGCGATGTCGCCCACTGCAAAGATGTGTGGCACGTTGGTGCGCATCTGCCGGTCGACCGGAATGAAGCCACGCTCGGAGACTCGTACGCCCGCCGCCTCGGCACCGATCGCCCTGCCGTTCGGCGAGCGGCCGACGGCGATCAGCACGCGCTCGAACAGCTGTGGCGGTGGAGCCTGATCGCCTGCGAAGCTCACGCGCAGCCCGGCTGGGTCGGGCGCAATGCCCGCTACCTTCGTGCCGAGCAGGATCTGCTGATAGCGCGAGCGGATGCGCCGCTCGAGGGGACGCAGCAGGTCCGCATCGGTTCCAGGCATCAGCGTGCGGGTGAGCTCGACGAGACTCACCGGGGTACCGAGCGCATCGAACACGCACGCCATCTCGAGTCCGATGATGCCGCAGCCGACGATCAGCATCGGACCAGAGAACGGCGGCACTTCGAGTGCATCCGCGGAATCGATGATGCGCGGGTCCTGCGGCAGACCCGGCAGGCGCATGGCTTCCGAGCCCGCGGCGATGATGCATTGCTCGAAGCGGATGCGTTCGACGCCGCTCGTGCCTTTGACCTCGAGCACGTTGGCGGCGACGAAGCGTCCGACGCCGCGCACCACCTCGACCTTGCGCTGCCTGGCGAGCACCGTGAGCCCACCGGTCAGCTTCGCGACTACGGAAGCCTTCCAGTCTCGCAGCCGCGCGCGATCTATCTTTGGCTCGCCGAAGGCGATCCCGCGCGTGCCCATCTCCTCGGCATCCTCGATGACCTTGGCCGCGTGCAACAGCGCCTTGGATGGAATGCAACCGACGTTCAGGCACACCCCGCCCAGCGCCGAGTGACGCTCGACGAGTGTCACCTTGAGGCCGAGATCCGCGGCGCGGAAAGCGGCGGTGTAGCCACCGGGCCCCGCCCCGAGCACGAGCAACTGCGTGCTGCGCGCGGCATCCGCCGCCCCCTCCTGCGGCGGACGCGCCAGCGGTGAGGGCATGCGCACGGTATCGCCGGTGGCATCCGCGCGCACCGACGCGCGTGGTGCGGGGGCGCGCGCATCCGCCCCCGGTGCAGCAGTCGCCGCAGTGGCGGGAGAAGCCGGTGACCGTGACGCACCCGCGCCCGCACCTGCCTCGACGCGCGCGATCAGCGAGCCCTTGGAGACCTTGTCGCCGCGCTTCAGCAGCACTTCCATGACGCGTCCCGCAGCGGTCGCGGGCACGTCCATCGACGCCTTGTCGGTCTCCAGTGTGACGAGCGGCGCATCGACCTCGATCACGTCACCGGGCTTCACCAGCACATCGACCACGTCGACGTCAGTGAAATTGCCGATGTCGGGGATCGTGAGATCGAGGCTCACGGCACAGCCTCGAGGAGGCTGCGGGGATCGGCGAGCACCTGAGCGAGCCAGGTGGTGAAGCGCGCCGCCATCGCGCCATCGATCACGCGATGATCGTAGGAGAGTGACAGCGGCAGCATCAGGCGTGGCACGAAACTGAGGTCGCGGTACACCGGTCGCATGGCGGCGCGCGATACGCCGAGGATCGCGACTTCCGGCGCGTTGATGATCGGCGTGAACGCCGTGCCGCCGATTCCGCCGAGGCTCGAGATGGTGAAGCAACCGCCCTGCATGTCGGTCGGCGGCAGCTTGCCGGCGCGGGCCTTCTCGGAGAGCTGCCCCAGGTGGCGGGCGAGCTCGTAGACGTCCTTGCGGTCGGCATCGCGCACCACCGGCACCACGAGTCCGTTGGGTGTGTCGGCGGCGAAGCCCATATGCACGTACTTGCGCACGACGAGGCTGGCGCCATCGGCGGCGAGCGCGGAGTTGAAGCGCGGGAATTCCTGCAGCGCCCTGACGCAGGCCCGCATGATGAAGGCGAGAGGGGTCAGCTTTACACCAGCCGCCTGTGCGCGCTCCTTCAGGCTGGCGCGCAGCTGCTCGAGCTCGGTGATGTCCGCCTCATCGAACTGGGTGACGTGCGGAATGGTGGTCCAGCTCGCCTGCAGGCGCAGTCCCGAGATGCGCTGGATGCGCGACAGCGGCTCGGTCGTCGTGGGGCCGAACTGCGCGTAGTCGACGGCCGGCACGCCGGGCACGGGTGCTGGCGTCGGTGCGGGTGCTGGTGTGCGGGCGGCGGCTGGCGCCGCGCCTGCGGCAGCGGCTGTCGATGCCGGGGCCGGAGTCGCCAGCGTCCCCTTGACGAACGCCTTCACGTCATCGTGCGTGATGCGGTCCTTGAATCCGTGACCGGTGACCTGCGCGAGATTCACGCCGAGCT
>DASQRV010000290.1:0-2517 GCA_035642735.1 Steroidobacteraceae bacterium | reverse complement strand
GACCAGCGTGATGGCGGCGCCGATGATCCCGGCGCTGAATGACCAGGAGCTCGAAGCGATCCTCGAAGCGGCGGCGGCGGCAGGCGCGCGCTGGGCCGGCTACGTGCTCGTGCGCCTGCCTTACGAGATCAAGGATCTGTTTCGGGAATGGCTGGCCGAGCACTATCCCGACCGCGCTGCGCACGTCATGTCGCTGATTCGCGGTATGAGGGGTGGTCGGGACAACGATCCGCGCTTCGGCACGCGCATGCGCGGCACCGGCCCCTACGCGCAGTTGCTCAGCAATCGCTTCCGGCTCGCCTGTCGGCGGCTGAATCTCAACTCGGAGCCGCGCGGTCCCCTCGACACCACGTTGTTTCACCCGCCGGAGCGAGCGGGAGCCCAGCTGCAACTCGGTCTCTAGCTCGAGCGGGGCTGCATCAGCGCCCGTTCAGCGCCCCGTCCATTTACAATCGAGACACCTGCGGGGTCTGACCTGGAGCCAGGTGCTGAACAGTCGTGCGTCGAAGAAATGCCTGCCGCTGAACGCCGGGGCGGCACGGGGATGGGGCCAATGAACGAGGCGGCAACGTTTAATCCAGCCCCCCTTATCCGGGCGCGGTACGTCCTTCAGGAGCGATTGGGCTCCGGCGGTCAGGGGGAGGTCTGGCGCGCGCACGATCCGCAGCGCAGTGAGGACATCGCGCTGAAGATCCTGCGACTCGCCCCGGGGCGCTCGGGTGCGGCCTGGGAGGCGGTGCGCCACGAATGCGAGAGCGCGAGCCGTCTCGACCATCCCTTCATCCTCAAGGTGTATGAGCCCGAGCGCGAGGACGGGACGTTCCTCCTGCCGATGGAGCTTGCGACGGGTGGTGACCTGCGTCGTCTCCGCGGTGCGAACTATCTCGCGATCGTGCCGGTTCTGTTGGAGGTTGCGCAGGCGCTCGAGCATGCGCACGGGCGGGGCGTGATCCATCGCGATCTCAAGCCCGGTAACGTGCTGTTCGATGCGCGCGGGCGGGCGAAGCTGGCCGACTTCGGCGTTTCGGGAACAGCGCCGGACCCGGGAACCGATTCGCTGATCCGCGGGCTCTCGCCTTTCACGGCGAGCCCGGAGCAGCTGCGCGGCGAGCCACCTACCGTGGCGGACGACATCTACGGCCTGGGGGCGCTCGCCTACGAGCTGCTGTCGTGCCGTCCGCCGCACTATCCCAATTTCGACGCGCGGCGGGTACAGCAGGAGCCGGTGCCGCCGCTGGTTCCGGTAGAGCAGATCCCTCCGCAGCTCCATGCGCTGATCGCGCGCATGCTCGCCAAGGACCCCCGGGAGCGGCCGCGTTCGATGCGTGAGGTGAGCGACGATCTCGAGGCCGCTCTCAACGACACACTGACGTTCGACTCCGATGACGAGGCGGCGGAAGAGGCGAATCTCACACGTCAGTTGGAGGAGTTGGCGGTATCCCGGCCGCAGCCGGAGCTGCCAGCTCGGCCACCGCCCCGGCCGCAGCCGGAGCTGCCACCTCCGTCACCGGTCACCGCATCACCGGCGCCTGCGAGCGCGGTGCCTCCGGTAACTGCGCGCGCGGTTCCCGCCGCGGCCACCGCTTCGCCGCCGGCTGAAATGCCTTTATCGCGCGCTGACAATCCACCGCCGGCGTCGTCACCCCAGCCGGACGCCTTGCGCGAGCTCGCGGCAACGGCCGACGAGGGCACGGCCCGGTGGGGGCAACTGCGGCCGCTCCCATCGCGGATCGAGCCCATGCGACGCGGGCCGCTGGTGGTGACCTGGGTGTTCGGCGCCCTCGCCGTCGCGGCGACTGCAGCGTTCCTGGCGCCACGCTACATGCCGGCGCTCAGTGCGCTGCTCGCCGGTCGCAGCGGGACGAGCATGGAGGCTGCGACAGCGAAATTCGCCGCCGACCGTACCGAGTTCAACAGGCGATTCGCAATGCTCGAGGCGCGCGGCGCGGCCAACTGGGCTGCGCCGGAGCTCGCCAAGGCCCGCTCGCTCGCCGCCGAGTCGGTGGGGGCGCGCGATGCCGGTAGTCTCTCCCTTGCTCAGCAACGCCTCGATGAGGCGTCGCGCGTCCTGGATGAGATCGAGCGGACGCCACCTGCGCGGTCAGTGGCGAACCCATCAACGCAGACGCCCGCCCGGACTGAAGCCCCGGGCGCAGGAGTCATCGCGGGCGCCGCCCCCGGCAGCGCCACCGCAGCCGCCGAGGTGGCCCCGCGCAGCGGCTCCGCCGCCGCGAGCACGGGCTTCGGCGATGATGCCTATGCGAAGGCGGCGGGCGAGGGGTTCGCCGCGCTCGGGGCGGGACAACTCGAGAAGGCACGACGTGCTTTCGAGAAGGCCCGCGCGTTGCGTCCCGACGGGCCCGAGGCGCGGGAGGGTCTGCGGCGGGTCGACGCTTCGCACAACAGAAGCACATTCGGGCTGCGCCGTGCCGAGGCCGAGGATCTCGAGGACGAGGAGCACTGGCAGGATGCGCTCGACGCCTACGACTCCGTCCTTCGGCAGGACGCCTCGCTGGC
>DASQRV010000289.1:0-6896 GCA_035642735.1 Steroidobacteraceae bacterium | reverse complement strand
CCTCCCGCCCCACTTTCGCGAGGTGAGCTTCGAGCTTCACGCGGGTGAGATCCTCGGCATCGCCGGTCTCGTCGGTGCTGGTCGCAGCAAGCTCGCCGAGGCGCTGTTCGGTGTGACGCCGGCGCGCTGCGGGAAGATTCTGATCGGTGGCGCCGAGATCGAGGTCGATTCACCGCGCACAGCGCTCGCCTGCGGCATGGCTTTCGTCACCGAGGATCGCAAGGAAACCGGCTGCCTGCTCACGCTCAGCGTGCTCGATAACCTCGAGATCGCCGTGCTCACGCGGGGCTTCGTACGGCTAGGGTTCGTGCGCGGCGCCGCGGTGCGCGAGGCCTGCACGGCGGTCAGCCGGCAGTTGCGTGTCAAGACGCCGGGTCTCGGTGAGCCGATCGCCAATCTTTCCGGTGGCAACCAGCAGAAGGTGCTCATCGGCCGCTGGCTCCTTACCGCGCCGAGGATCCTGATCCTCGATGAGCCGACGCGTGGCATCGACGTCGCCGCCAAGGCGGAGATCCACCAGCTCATTGCGCAGCTCGCCGTGCAAGGGGCCGCAGTGCTGATGATCTCATCCGAGCTGCCCGAGATTCTCGGCATGAGCCATCGCGTCATGGTGATGCACGAGGGGCGCGTCACCGGCATTCTCGAGCGCGAGCAGGCGGATCAGGAAAAGATCATGGCACTTGCCGCACAATAGGCGACCGGAAGGCACATGCCGCAGGCTCTGGTCCAACAGACCGTAAGCACTCCCGCAGCACTGCGATCGCGGCGCTGGCCGCCGGAGCTGAGTATCCTCATGGTGCTCGTGGGCCTCGCGCTCGGATTCGAGCTGCTGGGCTGGATCTTCGAGCGGCAGAGCTTCCTGCTGAACGAGCAGCGTCTGGTGGTGATGATCCTGCAGGTGTCGGTGATCGGCATCATCGCCATCGGCGTCACCCAGGTCATCATCACCGGCGGCATCGACCTGTCCTCGGGGTCCGTGGTCGCGCTCACCGCCATGGTGGCCGCCAGCCTCGCCCAATCCGCGGATGCGGTGCGTCCGGTGTATCCCTCGCTCACCGAGCTGCCGGTGATCGTACCGGTCGTCGCGGGGCTCGCGGTCGGCGCCGCGGCGGGTCTGGTGAATGGCACACTGATCGCGCGCACCGGAATTCCGGCGTTCATTGCCACGCTCGGCGTCATGGTGACCGCGCGCGGACTCGCCCGCTGGTACACGCGAGGGCAGCCCGTGAGCATGCTCGGCGACACGTACGCCGGGATCGGCAGCGGTGTGGTCCCGGTCATCATTTTCCTCGCCACCGCGCTCGTCTTTCACATCGCGCTGCGCTACACGCGCTATGGCAAGTTCACCTATGCGATCGGCGCCAACCCGCAGGCGGCGCGGGTGTCGGGAATCAACGTCTCGCGGCATCTGATCGTGGTCTACACGATCGCCGGCGTCCTGTCCGGACTCGCCGGGATCGTGACCTCGGCGCGCGCGGTGTCGGGCCAGGCTGGCATGGGCATGATGTACGAGCTCGATGCGATCGCGGCCGCAGTGATCGGCGGCGCATCGCTCTCCGGCGGAATCGGGCGGATCACCGGGACGGTGATCGGCACGCTGATCCTCGGCGTCGTGACCTCGGGATTCACGTTCCTGCGGATCGACGCCTACTACCAGGAGATCGTCAAGGGCATGATCATCATCGCGGCGGTGATCGCCGACCAATATCGGCGCAGGATGCGCGACGCGCGCGCCTGAAGGGCCGCACGCCTCGCTGCACGCCCGTCAACCGCCGCGATCAGCTCACGTCGACGAACTGTTGAGTCCGCAGGCTCTCTTCCGCCGCGACCGCCAGGCGCAGCGCCTGGAGTCCGTCGGAAAAATCCGGACTCATCGGGCTGTCCTCTTCCACTGACCTGACGAACGCGTCGAGCTCCGCGCGATAAGCCTCGGCGTACCGCTCGATGAAGAAATTGAGCGCCGGGTCCCGGGCGCTCGTGTACTGCGCGCCCGAGTGCTCGACTGAGGTAGCGCGCCAGTTGCCCGCCTGCAGCATTCCGCTCGCTCCGAACACCTCGATGCGCTGATCATAGCCATACACGCAACGGCGGCTGTTGTTGATCTGCAGCAGCGCCCCGGACTTCGCCCGCATCGTTACCGTGCAGGTATCGATGTCTCCGAGCTTGGCGATCTTGGGGTCCACCAGGTTCGCGCCGAAGGCCTGTATCTGCGAAATATTGCCGGCGAGGTAACGGGCCATGTCGAAATCGTGAATGGTCATGTCCCGCAGCAGACCGCCGGAGCTCCTGATGTAGGCGAGCGGCGGCGGCGCCGGATCGCGGCTGGTGATCACCACGAGCTCCAGCCGGCCGATCTCGCCGCGATGCAAGCGCTGGCCCAGAGCCCGGAATGAGGGGTCGAACCGGCGGTTGAAGCCGAGCATCAGTCGCGGCCGGTACGGCGCGATGTCGCGCCCGCATGAGCGTGCGCGCTCCAGATCCACATCGATCGGCTTCTCACAGAAGACCGCCTTGCCGGCCTTCACGGCGGCCGTGATCAACGGCACGTGGGTATCGGTAGGAGTCGCGATCAGCACCGCTGCCACCTCGCGATCGGCCCACACCTCGTCCAGGGTCTGCGCACGCGTCGCGCCGAGCTCGCTCGCGGTCTCCCGGGCGGCATCGTTCGCGACATCGAACACCGAGACGAGCCTGGCGCGCGGGTGGCGGGCGAGATTGCCGGCGTGAATCCGGCCGATGCGACCGCAACCGAGTACTGCCATGCCGACCACTGGAGTGCTCACTTGCGCGGCGTCAGGAACTCGTAGCCCGGCGCCTGCGTGATCTGCCAGCGCCTCACGGGTCCCGCCATGACGTTCAGGTAGTAGAGATCGAATCCGTGCGCGGCGCTCACCGGGTGGTAACCGCGCGGCACCAGAACCACATCGCGATCCTCCACCGTCATCGTCTCATCGAGTGTGCGGTCGTCCGTGTAGACGCGCTGAAACGCGAAGCCGCCGGGGCGCGCAAGGCGGTGATAGTAGGTCTCCTCGAGCTGCGTCTCTCCTTCCCTGGCGCTGTCATGCTTGTGCGGCGGATAACTAGACCAGTGGCCGCCCGGCGTCACGACTTCCACGACCTGCAGGCACTCCGCCGGTGCGCTGGCGGGCAGGACGTTACGTACGTAACGGGTGTTGGTGCCGGTGCCTCTCACCTCTTCGCCCACCTCTTCTGGACGGATGAGGCGCGGCGCGAGCCGACCTTCAGCCGGTGCCGAGCCCACCGCGAGCTCGCAGGCGGTCGCGGCCGTCACACTCACCGTGGCGCCGGGAGGCGCATATAGAGCAAACGGCCGGCCTTCAAAGGGGGTGCGCCGCAGACCCATGGTGCCGAAGTCCCGACCGCCGACCCGGGCGGCGACCCGCCCGGAGAGGAGCACCAGGCACTGCTCGCGCCCGGGGACGCTGCGCTCGAGCGTGCGCCCGGGAGCCAGGTCGTACACCTCGAATCCCACGTAACGCCAACCGGCGCTCTCCGGAGTGATCCGGTGCACCTGCGGCGCCGCGGGCGCAAGATCCGGCTTGACGAGGAGAGAAGCGCTCATCGGCGGTTCTCTGCCACGAGTTGCCGCAGGTTCCGCAGCCCGAGCGAGGCATAAGTCTGCGGGTCGGCTTTCGCTGGATCCTGTTCGGCCTCGAGCACCACCCAGCCGGAATAGTCGCGCAGCTCCTGAAAGACCCGATCGAAGGGCACGCAGCCATCGCCGGGAACCGTGAATACCCCCTCCACCACCGCGCGCAGGAAACTCCACCCGCCCTGCGCGGCCCGTTCCGCGACCGCGGCACGCACATCCTTCGCATGGAAGTGGCCTATCCTCGAGGCATAGCGCTGCGCGAGACCCACCGGGTCCGCCCCCGCAAACCTTGCGTGACCGGTGTCGAGCAACAGGCCGACTTCCTCTCCGGTGGCGTCCATCAGAGCATCGATGTCCGCCTCGCTCTGCACCACCGTACCCATGTGGTGGTGGTAGACGAGCCGCACGCCTTCGGCGGCGGTGGCCGCGGCTACTTGCGTGACCCGCCGGCCGAACTGCCGCCAGTCCCCGGGTGCGAGCTGCGGCCGCTGCGCGAGCGGCCGCCGCGGGTCGCCGTGGATCGCGCCGCTGGTATCGGCAAAGACCAGCACGGTGCTGCCGACCGCCTTGAGCAGATCGAGGTGCGCACGCAGATGGGTGAGCTCCGCGGCCGCATCGCGCGCCAGCAGCCCGGATGAATACCAGCCCGATATGCACGCGAGGCCGAAGCGCGCCAGTATCGCGGCGAGCTCGCGTGCATCGCGCGGGAATTTGTGCCCGAGCTCCATCCCCTCGAAGCCGATCTGCCGCGCCTCACCGAGGCAGGTCTCGAGCGAGGTCGCAGCTCCCAGCTCGCGCAGATCATCGTTCGACCAGATGATGGGGTTGGCGCCGAATCGGATGGTCATGGGTCAATCATCGTCCGTCCGCAGCCGGCGTGCCTTGTCGTAGCGCCCGCGGGCTGCCCGCACTTCCGCGCGCTCGGATACCTCGGGCACAGCCACATCCCACCAGTGACCGCCGGCGGTGGTGCTCGCGGCCGAATCGGTCTCGATGACGAGCACGGCGGTGCGGTCCGCCTTGCGCGCGGCAGCGAGCGCACCCGCGAGCCCGGCGAGGTCTCGCACGCGGCTGGCGTGCGCTCCGAGACTCCGCGCGTGCGCGACGAGATCGAGCCCGCTGCCGGCGCACTGCGCCTCCGGCAGCAGGTTGTTGAAGCTCGCATTGCCGGTCGCGCCCTGCAGGCGCTCGATGCAGCCGAAACCACCGTTGTCGAGGAGAACGATGATGAGCCTGGCGCCGAGGCGCACCGAGGTCGCGATCTCGCTGTTCAGCATGAGGTAGGACCCGTCGCCGACCATCACGATGACTTCGCGCTCGGGCAGCGCCAGCTTCACACCGAGCGCGCCGGCGATCTCGTAGCCCATGCAGGAGTAGCCGTACTCCAGGTGATAGCCGCCGGGCTGCTCCGCGCGCCAGTGCTTGTGCAGCTCACCCGGTAACCCGCCGGCGGCGCCGACCACAATGTCGGAATCCCCCGCAGCCTGCTGCACGGCGCCGATCACCTGCGCGTCCGAAGGGAGCGTGCCACTCCTTGAGGTGGTGAAAGACTCCGCGGTGCGCTGCCAGGCGCTGCGCTCGACCCGTGCGCGCTCAGCCCAGGCGGGTTCGGAGCGCCACTCACCGAGCGCCTCACTGAGAAGGCGCAGGCCCTCGCGCGCATCGGCGACTAGAGGCGACGCCCCGTGCTTAAAGGCATCGAAAAGCTGCACATTCAGGCCGATGAGCCGGTGTCCCGGCGAGCGGAACAGTGTGGCCGATCCCGTGGTGAAATCCTGAAGCCGCGTGCCGACCGCGAGGATGACATCCGCATCGGCGGCGAGGGCGTTAGCCGCCGCCGTGCCCGTGACACCGATGCCGCCGAGATTGAGCGGATGGCTTCCCGGCAGAGCGGATTTGCCGGCCTGCGTCTCGGTATTCGGGACCTCGTGGCGCTCGCAGAACGCACGCAACTCGTTGCCGGCTTCCGAATACAAGACCCCACCGCCACAAATGACGAGCGGCCGGCGCGCCGCCCGCAGCACCCGCACCGCTTCCGCCAGCTGCCGCTCATCCGGTGGCGGGCGCCGCAGAGTCCACGCGCGCTCCACGAACAGGCTCTCCGGCCAGTCCCACGCCTCGGCCTGCACATCCTGACAGAGTGCCAGCGTCACCGTACCGCACTCTGCCGGGTCCGTCAGGACCTGCATCGCCCGATTGAAAGCGCTGACGAGCTGCTCGGGCCGGGTGATACGGTCGAAGTAACGCGACACCGGCTTCAGGCAATCGTTCGCCGTCACGAGTCCGTTGCCGAAGTCCTCGACCTGCTGCAGCACCGGGTCGGGCGCGCGGGTCGCAAACACGTCTCCGGGCAGCAGCAGCAGCGGCAACCGGTTGACGTGGGCCACGGCGGCCGCGGTCACGAGATTGGTGGCTCCGGGGCCGATGGAGGTCGTGCAGGCCATCATCCGGCGCCGCAACGAGGCCTTGGCGAACGCCACCGCCGCGTGACCCATGGCCTGCTCGTTGTGGGCGCGGAGTGTGGGAAGGACATCGCGTTCGGCGTAGAGCGCTTCACCGAGGGCCGCGACGTTACCGTGACCGAAAATCGCCCAGACGCCGGCAAACACGCGGCGGCGCTCGCCCGCCACGAGCGTCCACTGCGCCGCCATGGCGCGCACCAGCGCTTGCGCTACAGTGAGCCGCACCGTCCTCAATCCGCGCTCCGTTGCGATCGATCGTGGCGTGGATCGCGCGCGGCAGACCACCTGTCCGCGAGAGCCCTGAAGCGCTCCGCGACCTGCGCATGAGCGGCCTCATCCGACAGCCGGCCCGCGAGCCACTCCGCTGCCGCACCGCGGACTATGCTACCGCCGGCGACAAAGCCGCGCACGAGCGGCATCGCCGCCGCGACTTCCAGTGCTGCGGCGGGTTCCGTCGCGGCCGCCAACCCGAGCAGAATGCCGCGGCAATAGCCGTCGTTGGACGAAATCAGCCCCGCGCACGGCTCCCACGACTCTGTGTCAGGTTGTCCCTCGAGCAGCCACCAGTCGGGACGCACACCGAGCGTATAGATGCGCGCGAGCGCGCGTGCCACCGCGTCAGCGCCGCCTGCGCCCGGCCCGCCGGTGACGATCTCGACGAGGAACTCACGTCCCTGCGCGCGGCAGAGCGCCGCAACCTCCCCGAGGCTGCGCTCCTGCGCCTCGATCAGCGGACGAGCATCGTCCGGGTGGACCTCGTACCGGCAATGGGCGGTGATCCCGATCGGCCACTCGGTGAGTTGCACTGCGAGGCTGCCAGC
>DASQRV010000288.1:0-2163 GCA_035642735.1 Steroidobacteraceae bacterium | reverse complement strand
GCAATGGCGGCGAACTGCGGCAGCGCCTCGGCCTCGATCACCAGCACGTAGCGTTCCTGCGCCTCGTTGCACCACAGCTCCATCGCGGAAAGTCCGCTCTCCGCGCTCGGGATGGCCCGCAGGTCGACACGCGCGCCACGGTGGCTATGGGCGACGGCCTCGGGCACCGCGTTCGAGAGTCCCCCCGCGCCGACGTCGTGAATGAGCGCGATGGGGTTGCGCTCCCCGAGTGCCCAGCAGCGGTCGATCACTTCCTGCGCGCGGCGCTGCATCTCCGCGTTGCCGCGCTGCACCGAGGCGAAATCGAGCTCGGCACTCGAGCTGCCGCTGCCGAGCGAGGAGGCGGCGCCCCCGCCGAGGCCGATGAGCATCGCCGGCCCGCCGAGCACGATGAGCTGCGCGCCGACCGGCACCTCGGCCTTCTCGACGTCCGCGGGACGCACGTTACCGACACCGCCCGCGATCATGATCGGCTTGTGGTAGCCGCGCGTGCGCTGCGGCGGATCGCCCGGCGCCTGTTGCTCGAAGGTGCGGAAGTAACCGCAGATCGCCGGCCGCCCGAACTCGTTGTTGAATGAGGCGGCGCCGATCGGACCCTCGATCATGATTTCGAGCGCCGAGGCGATGCGCGAGGGCGCGCCGAACTGACGCTCCCACGGCCGCTCGTAGCCGGGAATGCGTAGGTGCGATACCGAGAATCCGGTGAGGCCGGCCTTCGGTTTCGCGCCGCGCCCGGTCGCACCTTCATCGCGGATCTCCCCGCCGGAGCCGGTGGCCGCGCCCGGGAAAGGCGAGATCGCGGTCGGATGATTGTGCGTTTCGACCTTCATCAGAATGTCGATCGGCTCGATGACACCACCATAGATGCCGCTGGCGGGGTCGGGGAAATAACGCTCGCCGCGGCTCCCCGCGATCACCGCCGCGTTGTCGCGGTAGGCGGACAGCACACCCGCCGGACTCACCGCGTGGGTGTAGCGGATCATGTCGAAGAGTGATTCATCGCGCGGCCGGCCGTCGATGATCCAGCGCGCGTTGAAGATCTTGTGGCGGCAGTGCTCCGAGTTGGCCTGGGCAAACATCATGAGCTCGACGTCGGTCGGGTCGCGCTTGAGCCGCGCAAAGCTCGCGAGGAGGTAATCCATCTCATCGCCCGAGAGCGCGAGCCCGAGCCGCCGGTCGGCCTCTTCCAGCGCCGCGCGTCCGCCCTCGAGTGAAATGCGCGTCGCGGGCCGCGGTGGCGCATGCTCGAAGAGGCGCACCGCCTGCGCCGGATCGAGCAACACCTCTTCGGTCATGCGATCGAACAGCACCGGTGCCACCCGCAGCAGCCGCTCCGTGCCAAGCGCGGGCGCAGCCTCGAGCCGATAGAGGATGCCGCGCTCGATGCGGCGCACGGCGGGAAGTCCGCACACCCGCGCGATGTCGGTGGCCTTGCTCGACCACGGCGAGATCGTCCCGGCACGCGGCACCACGAGCAGCCGCTCGCCTCCCTCGGTGCTCGCGGTCCCGGGCAGGCGTGGCCCGTAGGTGAGCAGCTGCGCGAGGATCGCCTGCTCGCTCGCCGTGAGCGCTTGCGCCAGATCGATGAAGTGCATGAAGCGGGCGTCGAGCCCCGCGATTGCCGGCTCGAGCAGCCGCAGCCGTTCGAGGAGCTTGACGATGCGGAATGCGGAGAGTGCCGGGCGGCCGGTCAGCTGCAGCATGGGCCCGCGCCCCTCATTTCTTGTCACCCGGCGGAGTCGAGTACATCGACATGGGAAACTGCGCCACGTTCGCCGCGGCGCCGCTTTCCAGCACGGTGATCTTCGCCGTGCCGTGCTTCTTTACTTCATCGATGCGCAGGATCGAGTGCATCGGCAGGAAGGTGCGCTCGACCCCGGAGAACTCACCCTTGATGCGCTCTTCGGAGGGGTCGAGCACCACCGAGGAGCGCTCGCCGAACAGCAACTCCTCCACCTCGATGAAACCGAACAGTTCCCCGTGGCTGACGCGCCGGGCGTACACCTCGTAAACCTTGCCCTGGTTCACGAACATAATGCGGAAAATGTGACTGGTTGCCATGGCTCGCGCATAGGTCGCTGCTAGTTTGATGCTGCCATTATATGTCCGGCGGGCACCGCCCGGGACGTCGTTGCGCCTCGGGGAAAACGCCTTACGCGCTGT
>DASQRV010000287.1:0-2434 GCA_035642735.1 Steroidobacteraceae bacterium | reverse complement strand
CGCTCTTGGGATGGTCGAGGATGCACGCCTGGAGATGGCCGGGCAGAGCGCCATCGGGTTTCACGACGACATCGCCTATCTCGACTACAACGGTCTCGCGCTCGACGCCGGTGAAGGGGAGCGCATGGCGCGCGCGCTCGCTGGCAAGTCGGTTCTCATGCTGCGCAATCACGGTGCGCTGGTCATCGGAGACTCGGCCGCCCAGGCGTTCGAGCGGCTGTACTTTCTCGAGCGCGCCTGCCAGGCGCAGATCCTGGCACTCTCCACCGGGCGCGGCCTCCGCCTGCTGCCGAGGCCGGTGGTGGAGGCCACCGCCGCACAGTTCAAAGCGTGCGTCGATGTCGGCGGTGTTGCGCGCACGGAGTTGCACTTCGAGGCTCTGAAGCGGCTGTTGGAGCGCAGCGAAGCGGACTATGCGCGTTGACGACCTCGCCGACAGCGTCTGAGCTGACGGCGGTCGCCCGCTGGTCGATCGTGGGCCTGGTGGCGGCGGCCCTGTTCATCAACTACATCGACCGCGGCGCAGTGCCAACCGCGGCGCACCTGATCCAGGATGAGCTCCATCTCTCCGCGGGACAGCTCGGAGTGCTGTTCTCGGCGTTCTTCTGGACGTACTCCGTCCTGCAGATCCCGGTCGGTTGGGTCGCCGAGCGCTACGGTGCGCAGCGGGTGTTGGCCGCGGGACTTGGCCTGTGGGCCTGCGCCACGATACTGGTCGGCTTCGCGCACTCCTTCGCCGCACTACTGCTCCTGCGCCTCCTGCTGGGGATCGGTGAGAGTGTGGGCTTTCCGTCGGCCGGGAAATTGCTGGCGGTCGCAGTACCCGTCGAATCCCTCGCCATCGCCAACGGTGTCGTCGCCGCCGGCTACCAGCTCGGTCCGGCGGTCGGTGCCTGGGGCGGTGGGTTGATCATGGCGCACTATGGCTGGCGGGCTGCGTTCTGGGTGTTTGGCGGCCTTTCCCTCGTGTGGCTGCTGCCCTGGTCGCGCGTGCGGTTGCCACGCTCGGGTGCCGCGACGCGCGGGCCCGACCATCCGTCGCTGGGTGCGATTCTCCGCCAACCTTCGCTCTGGGGCACGGCGCTCGGACTTTTCTCGAGCAACTACGTTTTCTTTTTCGTGCTCTCGTGGTTGCCCTACTACGTGGTTCGGGAGCGCGGGTTCTCGACTGCCGAAATGGCGAGACTGACCGGGAGCGCCTACGTGGTGAGTGCGATCAGCTCGATCATTGCCGGGTGGGCTATCGATCGGTTCGTGCGCTCGGGTCATGCCAACTTCGCGTACAAGTCGGTGATGGTCGCCGCGCACGTGGGAACCGTCGGTTGCATGCTCGCCATTGCTTTCGGCGCCCAGCCGTGGGCGCTGGCGGGCATTTTCGTTTACCAGATACTCACCGGAGCCGCCGGGGCGGGCGTCTATGCCATACCGCAGATCCTCGCGGGGCCCTCGGCCTCGGGTCGCTGGGTGGGAATTCAGAATTGCTGTGGAACCTTCGCGGGCGTAATTTCACCCGCCCTCACGGGGCTGCTCGTCGAGGAAACCGGTCACTTCGCCGCGGCCTTCGTCACCGCCGCGGTGGTGAGCATTGCAGGTCTCGTCGGCTGGGTGTGGATGGTGCCGCGCCTCGCTCCGCTCGACTGGCCCTCGAGGAGCCCCGCAGGGACTCCGGAGCCCGCGCGATAACGTTCCAGCAAGCCCGCTTCGGCCACAATGCGCCGGGTGTGCGTTTTGCACCACACGGGTGCGAGGCGAGGAAAGCTGCACCATGTCGCACCCGGCAGCGCGAATCTCTGTCGCATGGCGCGACCATTCATGGCATCCGGCGCGCCACTGAGCTACTTTAGAGGCCATGCCGGCGGGGGGTGAGTGCCGGCGGCCAGACGTGGCCAGCATTCTGGGGAGCTGCTGTCCGGTGCGAACTGGTGGGGCCTGCGTGCAAGTGGCGTTCTTCAGACAGGTGACTCGCGCGGCGATCACCTGTGGTATCGCTCACCCCCATCCCGACCGAGCGCTCTCGGCGACGCTCGAAGGATCAGAGACGTGAGCGGCCAGCCGCAGCAGCTCGGCTCCGTTGAAGTCGCGCTTCGCCACGCCTCGCAGCTGCTTCGCGAGCACCCTACGCTCGCGGCGGAGCAGGCCGCCGAAATCCTGAAGGTGGTGCCCGAGCACCCAATGGCTCTTCTCTTTTTGGCTGTCGCGCGGCGGGTCTGCGGTGACCCGGCGGCAGCTCTCGGGGTTTTGCAACCCCTCTGCGACAAGCAGCCGCGCTGGGCGGTGGCCCAGTACGAGCTCGGCGTCACGCTCGGTGCCCTCGGGCAGGGCGATGCGGCGATCGCGGCGCTGCGGCGCGCAGTTGAGCTCAATCCCGACATGTCCGATGCCTGGCGGACGCTCGGCGACCATCTCACGGCGATTGGTGACGTCGAGGGCGCTG
>DASQRV010000286.1:0-4280 GCA_035642735.1 Steroidobacteraceae bacterium | reverse complement strand
TTCACGCCACAAAGTGCCAGCAAAAGCGTCGATCCTGGCACGATCCTCTCCGTACAGGATGACTACATGGTCGTTCAGTGCGGCCGGGGTCGACTCGCGGTGACCGGGGTCCAGCGACCGGGACGGCGACCGGTCAGCGTCCGCGACTTCTCGCACAGCCTCGTGCTGCCGGGCCGCCGTCTTGGCTAGGACTCCCTGGGCGCCGGGCGCGCCGGCACTGGCCGCAGCGGCCCGCGTGGTCGAGGCCGTCACGGCGCGGGGTCGGTCCGCGGATACCGCGTTCGCTGCCGGCTCCGAGCGCACCCCGGGCCTACCTGCGGCCTCGGCCGTGCGTGCCATCGCTCTCGGGACCCTGAGGTGGTATCTGCGCCTCGCGCCTGCGATCGAGCTGCTGGTGGCGCAGCCCAAGGCCCTCGCCACCCCGGTGAGGGCGCTGCTGGCGGTCGGGGCCCATCAGGTGGAGTACTCCCGCAACGCTCCCGAAGCGACCGTCGACGCGGCCGTCGATGCCGCGAGGCTCCTGGGAATGAAGCGGGCCACGGGCCTCGTCAATGCCGTCCTGCGCCGATTCGTGAGTGAGCGTGCCACGATCTTTGCGCGCGTCGACGAGAGCCTCGCTGCCCGGACAGCCCACCCCGCGTGGCTCGTCGATCGGATCGTCGCTGCCTGGCCGCAGCAAGCCACCGAAATCCTCCTCGCCAACAACGCCCACCCCCCGATGGTCCTTCGGATCGACCTCTCCCGGGTCAGCGTGGCGGACTATCGAGCCCGGCTCGCCGAGCGATCGATTGACTCACAAATGATACAGTGGACCAGCACGGCGGTAGTTTTGGATCGCCCTGTGGCCGTGAGCGACCTTCCCGGGTTCACCGAAGGCCTCGTGTCCGTCCAGGACGCGGGTGCACAGCTGGCTGCAGCGCTGCTCGATGCCGCAACGGGCATGCGGGTGCTGGATGCGTGCGCGGCGCCGGGTGGAAAGACCGGTCACCTGCTGGAGCTTCTGGGCGAGGACGCCGAGGTCACGGCGGTCGATCTCGACGCCACCCGGGTCGCGCTGATCACGCAGAACCTCGAGCGCCTTTCGCGCACGGCCCGTCTCTGTGCCGGGGACGCCCGCGATCCCGGCACCTTCTGGGACAGAGTGCCGTTCGAGCGCATCCTCGTTGATGCCCCGTGCTCCTCGACCGGCGTCATCCGCCGCCACCCGGACATCAAGCTCCTGCGCCGCCCCGGCGATGTACCCGCCTTCACCGCAACGCAGCTCGCCATACTGCGGGCTGCGGTCACGATGCTTTCGCCCGGCGGACGGTTGCTCTACTCGACCTGTTCCGTGCTGCCGGAAGAGAACGAGCAGGTCGTCGCGGCGCTCATCGAGAGTGAGCCGGGCATGCGGTCAGTGGCGCTGCCCGCTGCGGAGCGAGTGCCGGGGGCCATCGAGAGGCGGTTCGGGGTGCAACTCCTGCCTGGAGCTGCAGCGGGGACGGACGGCTTCTATTATGCTTGTCTCGAAAAGACAACGACAGGGAGCTGATTTGTCCGTGTCTCTAAAGGGAGCACCGAGCAATGCCCGAGTCTTGTCGTTGTATTCATGCTACGCGCCCATCTGACAACGGACGGTTCGGGGCGGAGCCTCCTGCTCGGGGTGGCGTGCGTCATTGCCCTGATCGCCTGCGGCAGGAGTGCCGCCGACGCACTGGATGGCATCCTCGAGGTCCGCTCGGCCTATGTGAACCTCGACAAGGGTGTGTTCATGCTGCACGCCCGCGTGGAGTACCCGGTGAGCGCCGCCATCCGTAGCGCACTCAGGGACGGCGTCACGCTCACCTTCGACCTCGATGCGCGCGTCGATCGGCAACGCCGCTTCTGGTTCAACGCGAACATCGTCGACCTGACACTGCGCCGCGAGCTCACCTACCACGCGGTCAGCGACCGCTACCTGGTGCGCGACACGCGCAGCCGCGACCAGCAGAGCTTTCCCAGCATCGATGAGGCGCTCGACTTTCTCGGCAAGGTCGATGCCTGGCCCATCCTGGTCGAGCCGCAGCTCGACAGCGGCACCTACAGCATCAGCGTGCGCGCCGGCATGCGCCGCGGGCACTTACCCGCCTCGCTCCGCGCTATTCTTTTCTGGACCGACGACTGGGCACGCGAGAGCGAGTGGTACACATGGTCACTCCCGGAGTGAGAGGCACATCGCCACGGCGGCTGCGCTGGATCGCAGTCGGGCAGATCGTGCTGTGGGGCGCCATCGGCCTCTGCGCCTTCCTGCTGCTCGCCAAGAGCGTGCAGAACTCGCCGCAGTTCGGGCGCCTGCAGCTGTGGATCCTGCTGTTCGACATCTGCGCCGTCATCGCGCTCTCGGTACTGTTAGCCCGGAAGCTGTGGCGCCTGGTGCGCGACTATCGCGCGCACGTGCCCGGCTCGCGCCTCACCGCACGCACCGTCGCAATCTTCGGTTCGCTCGTGATCGCGCCGCTGCTGATCGTTTACCTCTCGTCGCTCGAATTCATCAACCAGGGCATCGACAGCTGGTTCAAGGTCGAGGTCAAGCAGGGCCTGAGCGACGCCGTGGGTCTCTCACGTGCGGCCCTCGATCTGCGCACGCGCGAGTACACCGGACGCACGCTGCAGCTCGCCGCGGCACTCACGCGCGCATCGCCCGCCGAGGTGCAGACGCGTCTCGATGCCGAGCGCCGCGCGAGCCAGGCACTCGAGGTCGTGCTGTTCTCCGCGCACGGGCGCATCATCGCCGCGAGCCTCGAGAATCCGCTCGAGACCCTGCCGTCAGAGCCGCCCGAGGACCTCGTGCGCCAGGTCGAGGAGCACCTGCCGTACGTCAGCCTCGAGCCCGAGGCCGGCGGCCGCTACCTGATCCGCACTGCGGCCGCGCTCGGCGCTCCCAGCAGCCGCGATGAGCGTTTCGTGATGGCGACCTATCCGCTGCCGGCGCAGCTCGCGGCGCTGTCGGAGGCCGTGCAGAACTCCTACTCGCAGTACGGCGACCTCGCGGCGCTGCGCGAACCGCTGAAATACAGCTTCCGGCTGACCCTCACGCTGGTACTGCTGCTGTCCATGCTCGCCGCGATCTACGGCGCGATCTTCTCGGCGCAGCGCCTGGTGCGCCCCGTGCAGGACCTCATCGCGGGCACGCGCGCGGTCGGCAAGGGCGACTTCGGCACGCGCCTGCCGCTGCCCTCGCGCGATGAGATGGGTTTCCTCGTGCACTCCTTCAACGACATGACCAAGAAGCTGCGCCGCGCGCGCTCCGAGGCGACCCAGAGCCAGCAGGCGGTCGAGCGCGAGCGCGAGCGGCTGGCGATCATCCTGGCGCGCCTCTCAACCGGGGTGCTCGCCATCGACCGCAACATGGTGGTCCGCAACGCCAATGCCGCTGCCGGTGCGATCCTCGGCACCGACCTCTCGGCGGCCACCGGACGGGCGCTGCCCGAGCTCGCCGCGACCAACGAGCGGCTCGGCCAGTTCGTCGCCGCGTTCGCGGTGCGCTTTGCCGCCGGCCGCGAGGAATGGCGCGAGCAGATCGATCTCGATGGCGCTGCCGGCCGCCGCACGCTGATGTGCGCCTGCACGCCGCTCCCGGGCGAGGATGCCGACGTGGGCTTCGTGATCGTGTTCGACGACATCACGACGCTGCTGCAGGCGCAGCGCGACGCTGCCTGGGGCGAGGTGGCGCGGCGCCTGGCGCACGAGATCAAGAATCCGCTCACGCCGATCCAGCTCTCGGCCGAGCGGCTGCGCCGCCGGCTGCTCGCCGGCATGAACGAGCGCGATGCGGACATCCTCGAGCGCGGCACGCGTACCATCGTGCAGCAGGTCGAGACGATGCAGAAGATGGTGAACGCTTTCAGCGAGTACGCCCGCGCACCGGAGATGCACATCACGCGTTTCAGCCTCAATCAACTCGTGAGCGAAGTGGCTGACCTGTACCGCTCGCATGCCCCGCGCACGCGCATAAAACTGGACCTCGATGAGCACCTCGAGGGCATCGAAGCCGATCGCGGCCGCGTGCGGCAGATCCTGAACAACCTGGTGACGAACGCGCTGGAAGCGCTCGAGAGTGTTGAGAGTCCGCAGCTGGAGATCACCACCCGTCTCGAGAGCAGCCCCGAGGCCGCATACGCGGCGGTGACCGTGTGTGACAATGGGCCGGGCTTCCAGCGGGAACTGCTGGGCAGGGTCTTCGACCCCTACGTCACCAGCAAGCCCAAAGGCACCGGTTTAGGCCTCGCTATCGTGAAGAAGATCATCGAGGAACACGGCGG
>DASQRV010000285.1:0-8050 GCA_035642735.1 Steroidobacteraceae bacterium | reverse complement strand
CGACATCGATCTGTTCAAGTGCATCTACTGCGGCTTCTGCGAGGAAGCCTGCCCGGTGGATGCGATCGTGCTCACCCGCATTCACGAGTACCACATGGAAAAGCGCGGCGAGAACATCATGAGCAAGGACAAGCTGCTCGCGGTGGGCGAGCGCTATGAAGCGATGATCGCGGCCGACAAGGCCGCGGATGCCCCTTTCCGATGAGCCCGCACGCACCATGCTGATCCAGGTCCTGTTCTACCTGTTCGCGGCCATCCTGGTGGCGGCGGCCCTCGGGGTGATCACCTCGCGCAACCCGGTGTACTCGGCCCTTTTCCTGGTGCTGGGCTTCGTCACCTCGGCCGCGATCTGGCTGCTCCTCGAGGCGGAGTTCCTCGCGGTGGTGCTGGTGCTCGTGTACGTGGGTGCGGTGATGGTGCTGTTCCTGTTCGTCGTGATGATGCTCGACATCAACCTCGAGCGGCTGCGCGAGGGCTTCACGCGCTTCGCCTGGCTCGGCGTGCTCATCGCGTTAGCGGTGATCGTCGAGATCGTCGGGGTGGTGTGGGCCCGCGGCGGGCTCGGCATCGATGCCAGCCACGGCGGCGTGCCGACGCCCGCGGGCTACAGCAACACGCTCGAGCTCGGGCGCGTGCTGTATACCCGCTACGCCTACCCGCTCGAGCTCGCCGCCGTCCTGCTGCTGGTAGCGATCATCGCCGCCATCACGCTCACGCTGCGGCACCGCCCGGGCTACAAGCAGCAGGACATCTCGGCGCAGGTGGCGGTGCGGGCCGAGGACCGGCTGCGGCTCGTGAAGATGGACCCGGAGCCCAAATGATCTCACTCGCGCAGCAGCTGACGCTCTCCGCGGTGCTGTTCGCCATCGCGGTGGCGGGGGTCTTTCTCAACCGCAAGAACCTCATCCTGCTCCTGATGTGCGTCGAGCTGCTGCTGCTGGCCGCCAACTTCAACTTCATCGCCTTCTCGCGCTACCTCGGGGACCTGAACGGGCAGATATTCGTGTTCTTCATCCTCACCGTGGCCGCGGCCGAGTCCGCGATCGGCCTCGCGATTCTCGTGGTGCTGTTCCGCGAGCGCCGCACCATCGAGGTCGAGGACATCAACACGCTGAAGGGCTGAAGACCGTGCGTCCGCTCAATCCGACCGTGCTGCTCCTCATCCCGCTGCTGCCGCTGCTGGCGTCCGTCGTCGCGGGTCTTGCGGGCCGCCTCATCGGGCGCGTCGGCGCGCACACCATCACCTGTGTCGCGGTGGGGGCATCCTGCCTGCTCTCGCTCGTGGTGCTGAAGCAGGTCTACTTCGACGGCGCGCCGCTGTATGACGCGCCGGTGTACACCTGGCTGGTGAGCGATGGCATGCACATGGAAGTCGGCTTCCTCATCGACCGCCTCACCGCGCTCATGATGGCGGTGGTGACCTTCGTGTCGCTGTGCGTACACGTGTACACGATCGGCTACATGGCCGACGATCCCGGCTACACGCGCTTCTTCAGCTACATCTCGCTGTTCACCTTCTCCATGCTGATGCTGGTGATGTCGAACAACTTCATGCAGCTGTTCTTCGGCTGGGAAGCGGTTGGCGTGGTCTCGTACCTGCTGATCGGTTTCTGGTACACGCGGCCGAGCGCCACCTACGCGGCCCTCAAGGCCTTCATCGTCAACCGTATCGGCGACTTCGGCTTCGTGCTGGGGATCGCCGGCATCGCCTACTACACCGGCTCCTTGAGCTACCGCACGGCATTCGCCGCGGCCCCGGCGATCGCGCACGCGGTGCTGCCGATGACCTCTACCTCAGGCGTCGCGGCGCTCACCCTCATCTGCATCTGCCTGTTCATCGGCGCCATGGGCAAGTCCGCGCAGGTGCCGCTGCACGTCTGGCTGCCGGATTCGATGGAAGGTCCGACGCCGATCTCGGCCCTGATCCACGCCGCCACCATGGTGACCGCGGGCATCTTCATGGTGGCGCGCATGTCGCCGCTGTTCGAGTACTCGGACGCCGCGCTGTCGTTCGTCATGGTGATCGGGGCGATCACGGCTTTCTTCATGGGCCTGCTCGGAGTGGTGAACAACGACATCAAGCGGGTGATCGCCTACTCGACACTCTCGCAGCTCGGCTATATGACGGTCGCGCTCGGTGCCTCGGCCTACGGCGCGGCCATCTTCCATCTCATGACGCACGCCTTCTTCAAGGCGCTGCTGTTCCTCGCCGCCGGCTCGGTCATCATCGCACTCCACCACGAGCAGGACATGCGCCGCATGGGCGGACTCGCCAGGTACATGCCCATCACCGCGGTCACCTGCTGGATCGGGGCGCTGGCGCTCGTCGGCACGCCGTTCTTCGCCGGCTTCTACTCGAAGGACGCCATCATCGAGGCCGTGCAGGAGTCGCATCGCTTCGGCGCGGGTTTCGCCTACTGGTGCGTGCTGCTCGGCGTGTTCGTCACCGCGCTCTACACCTTCCGGCTGCTCTTCATGACCTTCCATGGGCCGGAGCGCTTTCGCGAGGCGGCGGCGGCGCATGGTGCGGCAGATCCCGCGGGCGCGAGCGGTGACCCGGGTCAGGCGCACCACGATGCCGGCCACGGCGGCGATCCGCACGAGAGCCCGGCGGTGATCACCGTCCCGCTGATTGCGCTCGCCATCCAATCGGTGGTGATCGGCGCGCAGACCGTGGTGCCGGTGCTGTTCGGCAACTATTGGGGCCGATCGATCTTCATCCTGCCCGGGGACGACGTGGTCGGCAGGCTCGCCGAGGAGTTCACGCAGCCGGTGTGGCTGTCGTTCGCGCTGCACGGGTTCGTCGCGCCGCCGTTCTGGCTCGCCGTCGCCGGCGCCGTGACCGCGTACTTCTTTTTCCTGCGCAACCCCGCATGGGCGGACCGCGCGGCGCAGAGATTCAGCTGGCTCTATCGCGTCCTGGTCCAGAAGTACTACTTCGACTGGTTCAATGAGCACGTGATCGGCCCACTCACCCGCGGCATCGGCATCGGTCTGTGGAGGGGGGGCGATGAGGTGCTGATCGATGGCGTGATGGTGAACGGCACGGCGGAAGGGGTGAGCTGGTTCGGCAGCGTGTTACGACTCGTGCAGAACGGCTACCTGTACTCCTATGCCTTCTGGATGATGATCGGCCTGGCGCTGCTGCTCGGCTGGTTCCTGATGCACTTCCGCGGCTGACACCACGCACGAGCCACATGATGCACGCGCTGCTGTCTTACCTGATCTGGCTGCCGATCGCCGCGGGAGTGCTGATCCTGCTGCTCGGCGAGCGCAACATCGTGATCGGGCGCTGGGTGGCGCTCGCCGCCTCGCTCGTGACGCTCGCGCTCACCGTGCCGCTGTGGGCGCACTTTGACACCACCACCGCCGCCATGCAGTTCATCGAGCAGCTGCCGTGGATTCCGCGGTTCCGGGCGTACTACGCACTCGGCGTGGACGGCATCTCGCTTCCGCTCATCGTGCTCACCGCGTTCATGACCGTGCCGGTGGTGATCGCCGGCTGGACCGTGATCGAGAAGCGCCCGGCGCAGTACTACGCCGCGTTCCTCATCATGGAAGGGCTCATGATCGGGGTGTTCGCCGCGACCGATGCGCTGCTCTTCTACTTCTTCTGGGAAGCGATGCTGATCCCCATGTTCCTCATCATCGGCATCTGGGGCGGCCCGCGCCGGGTGTACGCCACCATCAAGTTCTTCCTCTATACCTTCCTCGGCTCGGTATTCATGCTGGCGGCGCTCATCTACATGTACGTCAAGGCGGGCGACTACGCGATCGCGAGCTTCCAGGCCATGCCGCTGTCGCTCATCGAGCAGCGCTGGATATTCGTCGCGTTCCTGCTCGCCTTCGCGGTCAAGGTGCCGATGTGGCCGGTGCACACCTGGCTCCCGGACGCGCACGTCGAAGCGCCGACCGGGGGCTCGGTGATCCTCGCCGCCATCATGCTGAAGATGGGCGGCTACGGGTTCCTGCGCTTCTCGCTCCCGGTGGTCCCCGACGCGAGCCGCGAGCTCGATCTGCTGGTGATCACGCTGTCGCTGATCGCGGTCATCTACATCGGCTACGTGGCGCTCGTGCAGCTGGACATGAAAAAGCTCATCGCCTACTCCTCGATCTCGCACATGGGCTTCGTGACGCTCGGCGCCTTCGTGATGTACGAGATCGTGCGCAACACCGGCAGCCTCCAGGGGGCGGGGATGGGGGTCGATGGCGCCATGGTGCAGATGGTGTCGCACGGGCTCATCTCGGGCGCGCTGTTCCTGTGCGTCGGCGTGCTCTACGACCGTTTACACAGCCGGCAGATCGCCGATTACGGCGGCGTGGTCAACACCATGCCGGTGTTCGCCGCCTTCATGGTGCTGTTTGCGCTCGCCAACACCGGGCTCCCCGGCACCTCCGGGTTCGTCGGCGAGTTCCTGGTGATCATTGCCAGCTTCCGCGCGAGCTTCTGGTACTCGGCGCTCGCCGCGGTGACGCTGATCCTGAGCTCCGGCTACACGCTGTGGCTGGTGAAGCGAGTGGTGTTTGGTCCCGTCACGAGCCCGCGCGTGGCGGCACTCCAGGACCTGAACGGACGCGAGTACCTCGTGCTCGGAGCACTCGCGGTCGCCGTGCTGCTGGTCGGGGTGTGGCCGGCGCCGCTGCTGAAGGTGATGCAACCGACGGTCCATCACCTGGTGAGCCAGGCGGTGGCCACCAAGCTGTAGGCCGCACGACTGCCAACGCCGCTGCTACCCGCGCAAACTATGGATCAGACTCTCATCAACGCCGCCAGCCTCGCACCCGCCGTGGCGGAGATCTGGCTGGTGTTCGCCATCTGCGTGCTGCTGCTCGTCGAGGTGTTCGCCGGCACGAAGCGCCCCGGGCTCACGGGCACGCTCACCCTGCTGGCACTCGTCATCGGCGCAGCGCTCACCGTGCGCTACGGGCAGGTGCCGCACCGCGTGCTGCTGTTTGATCGTACCTTCGTGGCCGATGAGCTCGGCGTGGTGCTGAAGCTCGCCGGGTTCCTGTTCGTCGCGGTGGCGCTGCTCTATTCGCGGGATTACCTCGAGAACCGCAACATCCAGCGCGGCGAGTACTACGTGCTCGCTCTCACCGCGCTGCTCGGCGTCTTCGTGCTGGTGTCCGCCAACAGCCTGGTGACCGTGTACCTCGGGGTGGAGCTGCTCGCGCTCTCGGTGTACGCCATGGTGGCCTTCGACCGCGACTCGGGCGTGAGCGCCGAGTCGGCCATGAAGTACTTCGTGCTGGGCGCCATCGCCTCGGGGATGCTGCTCTATGGCATGTCGCTGATCTACGGGCTCACCGGCACGCTCGATCTCGGCGAGATCGCGGCGCGGCTGCACACACCGCTCACCCCCGGTGTGGTCCTCGGTCTCACCTTCATCGTGGTGGCGGTCGCTTTCAAACTCGGCGCCGTGCCCTTTCACATGTGGCTGCCGGATGTCTACGAGGGGGCGCCCACCAGCGTGACGCTCTTCATCAGCACCGTGCCGAAGATCGCCTACTTCGCGCTCGCGCTGCGCCTGCTGGCACAGGGGCTCGCCGGCACCGAGTCCGAATGGACGCAGATGCTCGCCGCGCTCGCGGTGCTGACGCTCATCGTCGGCAACGTCGTCGCGATCGTACAGACCAACCTCAAGCGCATGCTGGCCTATTCGGCGATCGCCAACGTCGGCTTCATCCTGCTCGGCTTCGTCGCCGGCACGGCCGATGGCTACTCCGCGGCGCTCTACTACACGCTGCAATACGTGCTGGTGACACTCGGCTCCTTCGGCGTCATCCTGCTCGCCGGCGCCAAGGGCTTCGAGGCGGACCGCCTCGATGACTACAAGGGCCTGCAGCAGCGCGATCCGCTGCTCGCCGTCACCATGATGGTGGCGATGTTCTCCCTCGCCGGCGTGCCGCCCTTCGTCGGCTTCTGGGCGAAGCTGCGCATCATTCAGGCCCTGTGGGAAACCAACCACCTGTGGCTGGTGGTGCTCGCCGTCACCATGTCGGTGGTGGGCGCGTACTACTACCTGCGTGTCGTCAAGCTGATGTATTTCGATGACCCCACTGGGACGCAGCCGGCGGCGGCGCGCGAGCCGGGGGTGCGTTTCGCCCTCGGGCTGAACGCGGCGGCGGCGCTGGCGCTGGGACTCCTGCCCGGCCCGCTGCTCGACCTGTGTGCGCGGCTGATTCACTGATCGGGAGAGTGCCCATGAAAACCGGAATTTCCCGGCCGGCCGTGCGTGCGAGGCTGGCGAGCGCGAGTGCGCTCGTCCTCGCGGTGCTCTGCGCCCCGGTGCAGGCGGCACCGCTGTACCACATCGCTCACGAGGTGAAGATCCCGGGAGATGAAGGTTGGGATTACCTCACCTTCGAGCAGGGCGGCCATCGCCTCTTCATCGCGCACGGCACGCAGGTGACGGTGGTCGACACCGACCAGCTGGCCGTAACCGGCGCCATCGCCGACACCCCGGGGGTGCACGGCGTTGCGCTCGCGCCGGACCTGGGTCGCGGCTACGTGAGCGCCGGGCGCAGCAACACCATCGTGGTGTTCGACCTGAAATCACTCGCGCGGCTCAAGGAGATCAAGGCGACCGGCGAGAATCCCGACGCGATCATCTACGATGCCCCGACCCAGCGGGTGCTCGCCTTCAACGGGCGCGGTCGCAACGCGACCGTGATCGATGCGAAAACGGACCAGGTGGTCGGCACCATCGCGCTCGATGCGAAACCGGAGTTCGCGGTGAGCGATGGCAAGGGCCACGTGTACGTGAATCTCGAGGACCGGAACAGTCTCGCGCAGATCGACCCGCAGCGTCAGGCGGTGACGGCCGTCTGGAAGATCGATGGCTGCGAGGAGCCATCCGGACTCGCGATGGATGTCCAGGGACAGCGCCTCTTTGCCGGCTGCGGCAACAAGGTCATGGCGGTGGTGGACGCGACCAACGGGCGCACGCTCGGAACGGCACCCATCGGCGAAGGCGTCGATGCGACGGCCTGGGACCCCCACATACGGCTCGCCTTCGCCTCCTGCGGTGAGGGCGTGCTGACCGTGATCGCGCTGAGCGCGAGTGGCGCGCCCGAGGTCGCGCAATCGCTTGCCACGCAGCGCGGCGCGCGCACCATGGCGCTCGATGAGCGCTCCCACCGCATCTTCCTCGTCACCGCGAACTTCGGCCCGCCGCCGGCTGCGACAGCCGAGCATCCCCACCCGCGCCCGGCGATCCTGCCCGGGACCTTCCGCCTGCTGATCGTCGAGCCGGGCAAAGCCGTCACCGCCTCGAGCGGCCGTAGGTGATGGCAGGTACCTGTGTTCGCGCCGCGGCTGCGGCGTTGCTGTTCACGGCAGTTGCCGCTGCCGCAGGCGCGCTGGCAGCGGATGCCCAGGGCGCTTCGAATGCGCTGGCACGCGACATGCTGGCGCAGCTGATCGCCATCAACACCACGGACTCCCCGCGCGGCAACGTCACGACGGCGGCCGAAGCCATGGCGCAGCGGCTGCGTGCCGCCGGCTTCCCCGCGGACGACATTCACATCCTTGGCCCAAGCGATCGCAAGAAGAACCTGGTGGTGCGGCTGCGGGGCGCCGGTCAGCACAAGCCGGTGCTGCTCATCGGGCATCTCGATGTAGTCGAGGCACGGCGTGAGGACTGGAGTACCGACCCTTTCCAGCTGGTGGAGAAGGACGGCGATTTCTACGGCCGTGGCACACTCGACATGAAGGGTCCGGATGCCATCATGCTGGCGAGCCTCATTCGCCTCAAGCAGGAGGGATTCAGGCCCGCACGCGACATCATCCTGGCGCTCACCGCGGACGAGGAGGGCGGCGGCGCGAATGGCGTGCAGTGGCTGCTCGAGCATCACCGCGAGCTCGTCGATGCGCAGTTCGTGTTGAGCGGTGATGACTACTCCGTGCTCACCGAGGATGGCAAGCCGCTGTTCTTTAAGCTGGTCGCCAGCGAGAAGGTCTATGCGGACTTTCAGCTGCGCGTCACCAACAAAGGCGGCCACAGCTCCGAGCCCGTTCCCGACAACGCCATCTACACGCTCACCCGCG
>DASQRV010000284.1:0-3995 GCA_035642735.1 Steroidobacteraceae bacterium | reverse complement strand
GAACTTGCCGGCAGCGCTCGCCAACCTGACCTATGATCAGTACCGCGACATTCGTTTTCGTCCGACGAGTGCGCTGTGGCGCGACAAATCGCTGTTCGAGGTGCAGTTCTTCCACCGCGGCTACCGCGTCCGCCAGCGCGTAAACATCTACGAAGTGACCTCGGCGGGGGCGGGTCTCGTGGAGTACAGCCCGCGGCTGTTCACCTTCGGCCGGCTGAAGACGCCGAAGGCTTCGACCGAAGTCGGATTCGCGGGATTTCGCGTGCACTTTCCGCTGCAGACCCCGAGTTACAAGGATGAGCTGCTCGTGTTCCTCGGCGCCTCCTATTTCCGCGTTCTCGGCCGCAACCAGCACTACGGCATATCGGCCCGTGGGCTCGCGATCGACACCGGCTCGCAGAGCGGGGAGGAATTCCCGACCTTCACCGATTTCTGGCTGGTGCGCCCGCAACCGACTGACCGCAGTCTCACGGTCTACGCTCTGCTCGACAGCAAAAGTGTTGCCGGGGCGTATCAGTTCGAGATTCGCCCGGGCGAGATCACCCTGGTCGAGGTGCACTGCGATCTCTTCCCGCGCCGCGCCATCGCCAAGCTCGGCGTGGGTGCTCTGACCTCCATGTTCCTCTTTGGCGAGGATGGCACCGGGCGGCGTTTCGATGACTTCCGCCCGCAGGTGCACGACAGCGATGGCTTCATGGCCGAGACGGGGCACGGGCAGTGGCTGTGGCGGCCGCTCGCCAATCCGCGCGAGCTGCGCGTCAATCGCTTCATGGACGAGAATCCGCAGGCCTTCGGCCTCATCCAGCGCGATCGAAACTTCGCGCACTACCAGGATGTCGAATCGCAGTACCAGGCGCGCCCGAGCTACTGGGTGCAGCCGCTCGGCAACTGGGGCAAGGGCGGCGTGGAGCTGGTCGAGATCCCGAGCGATGAAGAGATCCACGACAACATGGTCGCCTACTGGGTCCCGGACGGACCGGTCAACGGGGGCAAGCCGCTGAGCTTCGCTTACTTGTTATCGGCTTTTGCCGAGAACCCGCGCTGGCCGCCGGGTGGGCGGGTGATCGCCATCCGCAGCGGCAATCCCGCGGTCGGCGACAACAAGGGTCACTTTGGTCCGGGCGCGCGGCGCCTGCTCTTCGAGTTCGCGGGCGGCGAGCTCGATGGGCTCGACGGCTCGCAGCCGGTCAAAGCGGAATTGACCGCAGAGAACGGCCAGATCGATGCGCTCACCGTGCAGCGGGTGCCGCAGAGCCGCGTCTGGCGCGTCGCCCTGGTCGTGACCCCGCGGGCGAAGAAGCCGGTGGTGGATCTGCGCGGCTATCTCACGCTCTATGGTGAGGTCCTGACGGAAACAATGGTGTATCAATGGAGTCCGTGAGCCAGCCTCGCTCTGCCTGGCAGGTGCGCCTGCGGCGCACGCTGTTCTTCGGGCTGACGCTGCTCACCTCCGCGGCGGCGACTGGATTGCTGCTCGATGTCCTCGAGGCGAACGGCGTGACCTGGATCGAGGTCGTCGGCCTCGTGCTGTTCTTCGGGCTCTTCACCTGGATCACGGGCGCATTGTGGACCGCGATCGCCGGGTTCGGTGTGCAACTGGCGGGCCGCGATCCCGAGGCGATCGACGTGCATGAGCTCGCCGGGCGCCCGTTGCGGAGCCGCACTGCGGTCGTGATGCCCATCTACAACGAGGACCCCGTGCGCGTCGGCGCGGGACTCACGGCGACCTGGTCCTCGCTCGCGCTCGAGAGCGAGGAGCGGGCGTTCGATCTCTTCATGCTTTCTGACACCACCGACGAGGGCATCGCGGCCGACGAAGAGGCGTTGTGGCAGGGCCTCAGCGAGCGCTTCGGCGCGCAGCGGGTGTTCTACCGCCGCCGCCGCGACCGCAGCGAACGCAAGGCGGGCAACATCGCCGACTTCGTGCGGCGCTGGGGCTCCAACTACGAATGCATGATCGTGCTCGATGCCGACAGCGTCATGAGTGGCCACGCGCTGGTCACACTGGCGCGCGCGATGGAAGCGCATCCGCAGATCGGCATCCTGCAGTCGCTGCCGCTGCCCGAGGGGCGCGAGACACTCTTCGGGCGTCTGATCCAGTTCGGCTCGCGGCTGCAGAGCCCGATGCTCTCCGCCGGGCTCGCGTACTGGCAGGTCGGGGAGAGCAACTACTGGGGCCACAACGCCATCGTGCGCCTGCGGCCCTTCGCGCAGCACTGCACGCTGCCGCGCCTCTCCGGACGCCCGCCGCTCGGGGGCGAGATTCTCAGCCACGACTTCGTCGAGGCTGCCTTCATGCGCCGCGCCGGTTACGAAGTGCGGCAGCTCCCGGAGCTCAGCGGCAGCTGGGAAGAGGTGCCGCCGAATGTCCTCGACTATGCCGCGCGCGACCGGCGCTGGACGCAGGGCAACCTGCAGCACTCACGGGTGCTCGTGTTCCGCGGCCTGCATCCCCTGAGCCGCGTGCACTTCCTCACGGGAATCGTGGCGTACGCGAGCTCACCGATGTGGCTGGCGCTGCTGCTGCTCTCCTCGGTGCTCTCCGCCATCGAGGCCGCGAAGAAGCCGGCGTACTTCTCGCCCGGGCTGCAGAGCCTGTTCCCGCAGTGGCCGCAGATCCGCAGCGGCGAGATCGCCGTGCTGCTGGGGCTGACGGTCGTGGTACTGCTGCTGCCGAAGGTGCTCGGCGCGTGCCTCGCGATACGCGACCGCGTGTTGCGCCGGGAGTTCGGCGGGGGCGCCCGGCTGTGGCTGAGTCTCCTGGTCGAGCAGCTCTTCAGCATGCTGCTCGCACCCACCATGATGTTGTTCCATTCGACTTTCGTCGCGCAGACGCTGGCGGGCCGCTCGGTGTCGTGGAATGCCCAGGAGCGCACCGAGCGAGGCGTGACGCTGCGCGAGGCCTTCAGGCGGCAGAAGTGGCACCTGGCGCTCGGCGTGGTGTGGGGTGCGACGACGCTGTGGCTCACGCCCCAGTTCTTCTGGTGGCTGACGCCGGTGTTGGTGGGACTGCTGTTCGGCATTCCGCTCACCATGTGGACGAGTCGTGTCAGCGCCGGCAGACTCTTCAGGCGCCATGGCCTGCTCCTGACACCGGAGGAGACCGCGCCGCCGCCCGAGCTCGTGGTCCTCGCCCGCGCGGGCGAGGACATCAAGCGGCTGGTCTCCGCATCCGGCTCGGCGCTGCCGCCGCCTGTGCCGCCTCTGGCGCCACCGCCCGTGCGGCCGCAGCCTGCGTACTATCCGCCCCAGCGCAGATCCGGCTGATGTGATCATCACAATTCCCCACCGGGCGACAGCGCGGATAACTCACAACTCAGGAGAGCCATCATGAAGCGCAGTCTTGCCTACCTGGCCGGTGTCTCATTGTTGTTGTGCAGCGCCACAAGCTGGTCGGATGAGTACAGTGACACGGTGGCGCTCTTCAAGAACGCCGGTGCGAGCTCGTCGTTCTTCGGTAACAGCTACGGCTACGCTGTGTTTCCGACGATCGGCAAGGGCGGCTTAGGGATCGGCGGCGCCCACGGGAATGGCCGGGTGTACAAGCAGGGCACGTACGTGGGTGATGTGTCGGTGACGCAGGTGACCGTCGGACTCCAGGCCGGCGGCCAGGCGTACAGCCAGATCATTTTCTTCGAGGATCAGCGTGCGTTCGACGAATTCACCAATGGCAACTTCGAGTTCGGCGCCGATGCGAGTGCCGTCGCGATCACGGCCGCGGCCGGGGCGAGTGCCAGCACGGGCGGCTCGAGCGCCGGTGCCAGCGGTGGCAAGAAGGACGCGACCACCCGCGGCAACTACCATAAGGGCATGGCCGTTTTCACCATAGTGAAGGGCGGCGCGATGTACCAGGCGACATTGGGCGGTCAGAAGTACAAGTACAAGCCGAAAACCTGAACTGAACACGCGCTCCGGCTCGAGGATGGCGCGCCGGTCGCGCCCGGCGCGCTCGATTGCCGTGCGCCGTAATGCCCACCGCAGCGCAAGCGAAGGAG
>DASQRV010000283.1:0-2558 GCA_035642735.1 Steroidobacteraceae bacterium | reverse complement strand
TCGTGTCCCTCACCGTGTCGCTGATCGCGGTGCTGATCCCGCTGCTGTTCATGGGCGATGTGGTGGGGAGACTGTTCCACGAGTTCGCCATCACGCTCGCCGTCACCATCGTGATCTCGGCAGTGGTATCGCTGACGCTGGTACCGATGCTGTGCGCGAAGCTCCTGCATCACCACGACCCCTCGGCGGAACGCGGCCTCGCGCGCTGGGCGAACCAGAAATTCCAGGCCCTCATCGACCGCTACGGGGAGGGGCTCAAATGGGTGCTCGAGCATCAGCCCCTCACGCTCGCGGTGGCCGTGGGCACGCTGCTCCTCACCGTGCTGCTGTACATGTTCGTGCCCAAGGGATTCTTCCCGGTGCAGGACACGAGCCTCATCCAGGCGATCACCGAGGCGCCGCAGACGGTGTCCTTTGGCGACATGGCGCGGCGTCAGGCGAGCCTCGCTGAGGCGATACTCAAGGATCAGGATGTCGTCAGCCTTTCGTCGTTCATCGGCGTCGACGGCACGAACGTGACGCTCAACAGCGGCCGTATGCTGATCAATCTCAAGCCGGTCAATCAGCGCTCCGCCTCGGCCAGCGAAGTCATCCGGCGCCTGCAGCGCGAGACCGCGCAGGTGACCGGCATAGCGCTCTACATGCAGCCCGTCCAGGACCTCACGATCGACACGCAGGTGAGCCGCACGCAGTACCAGTTCGTGCTCGAAGACGCCAACCCGGACGAGTTCAACACCTGGGTGCCGCGGCTGGTGCAGCGACTGCGGCAGGTGCCGCAGATCGAGGATGTGGCGAGCGACCAGCAGAATCAGGGGCTCGCGGCCTATCTCACCATCGACCGCGACACGGCGGCCCGCTACGGCATCACGCCCGCGACGGTCGACAACGCGCTCTACGACGCCTTCGGCCAGCGCATCATCTCGACCATCTTCACGCAGTCGAATCAGTACCGCGTGATCTTCGCGGCCGACAGCTCGCTCATGGCCTCGCTCGATGCGCTCGGCACCATCTACCTGCCGTCTTCCACCGCGGTCGGCGGACAGGTACCGCTCTCCTCGGTGGTGAAGGTGTCGACGCGCCTCGTGCCGCTGTCGATCAGTCGCCTCGGGCAATTTCCCGCGACGACGGTGTCGTTCAATCTCGCGCGGGGCGCGGCACTCGGCGATGCCGTGAACGCGATCCGCAGCGCGGAAGCCGAGATCAACATGCCGCCGAGCATCACCACCACGTTCCAGGGCGCGGCGCTCGCCTTCCAGGCGACACTCGGCAACGAGGTGTTTCTCATCATCGCCGCGATCATCACCGTCTACATCGTGCTCGGGGTGCTGTACGAGAGCTTCATACACCCGATCACCATTCTCTCGACGTTGCCATCGGCGGGGGTCGGCGCGTTGCTGGCACTGCTCGCGGCACGCATGGATCTCGGGGTCATCGCCATCATCGGCATCATCCTGCTGATCGGCATCGTCAAGAAGAACGCCATCATGATGATCGACTTCGCGCTCGTCGCCGAGCGCGAGCAGGGCATGCCGCCACGCGAGGCCATCTATCACGCCTCGCTGTTGCGCTTCCGGCCGATCCTCATGACGACCATGGCGGCGCTGCTCGCCGCCCTGCCGCTCATGCTCGCGACCGGCACGGGCGCAGAGCTGCGCCGTCCGCTCGGTGTCACGATCGTCGGCGGGCTGATCGTCTCGCAGCTCCTGACGCTGTTCACCACGCCGGTGATCTACCTCTACTTCGATCGTTTCGAACGCCGTATCGCACGCTGGGGTACGCCGGGGCCCGAGGGGGGAGGCGCGGTGAGCCCGGCCGGCATCCGTGCACCGGAGGACACGCCGTGAGCGCCGCGGGCGGTGATCGGACAGTGCCGCGCACGAGCCTGTCGGAGCCCTTCATCCGCCGCCCGGTGGCGACCACGCTCCTCAGCCTCGGCATTGCGCTCGCCGGCGCGATCGCCTACCGGAAGCTGCCGGTGGCACCGCTTCCGCAGGTGGACTTCCCCACCATCTCGGTGACCGCCTCGATGGCGGGCGCGAGCCCGGATGTCATGGCCGCGACCGTCGCGACCCCGCTCGAGCGCCATCTGGGACAGATCGCCGATGTCAGTGAGATGACCTCCTCCAGCTCGACCGGCGCCACGCGTATCACCTTGCAGTTCGGGCTCGACCGCGACATCGACGGTGCCGCGCGCGACGTCGAGGCGGCGATCAACGCCGCGCGCGCCGACCTGCCGACCGCGCTGCGCAGCAATCCGACCTATCGCAAGGTGAATCCGGCGGACGCGCCGGTCCTCATCCTGGCTCTCACCTCGCACACCCTGACGCCCGGGCAGCTCTTCGATGCCGCCTCCACCATCCTGCAGCAGAAGCTCTCGCAGGTGCGCGGGGTCGGCCAGGTGAATATCGGCGGCTCATCGCTTCCCGCCGTGCGCGTGGAGCTGAACCCCACGGCGCTCTTCAAGTACGGCATCGGGCTCGAGGACGTGCGCGCCGCGCTCGCCTCTGCCAACGCCAACACGCCGAAAGGCTCGATCGACATCGGCGCCAGGCGCTACC
>DASQRV010000282.1:0-9806 GCA_035642735.1 Steroidobacteraceae bacterium | reverse complement strand
CACCCCGTGCGTCACCTGCTGCGGATCCTGCCCGGGCCACGCGTAGCGCAATGCGATGCGCAACGTGCGCTCGCTTCCTGTGAGCGCGTAACCGCGCGCGCGCGCGACACCGCGCGTCAGCAGCAGCTTGACGATCGCCCTGGATGTGCCCGCCGCCAGTTCGTGCACCTCGCGCGTGAGAGCCGCGCCGTCACAGGGGACGAGCCCGAGCCGCTCGCAGCCTGCAGCGAGCCGCTGCAGGTGACGCTCCATGAGCCGGGGGCGACCAGCCTCGCACGCGATGGTCTCGAACAGCCCATCCCCGTAGTGCAGGCCGCGATCGAGCACCGAAAGCGCACCGTCCGGCTGCCCGACTGACTGCCCGTCGATGAGAACTCGCTGCAGTTCTGCCATCAGAGCGGCCCCTCGAGCGCTGCAAGGAGCCCCCGTGCCTTGGCGCGGGTTTCTTCGAGCTCGCGCGCGGGGTCGGAGTCCGCGACGATGCCGGCGCCGGCGCGGAACGACAGATCACGCCCCCGCAGCGTCATGGTGCGGATCAGGATGTTGAGGTCGAGTCGACCCTCGCGTGTCAGGTATCCGAGCGAGCCGGTGTATGCGCCGCGGCCCTCCCCTTCGAGCTCGGCGATGATCTGCATGCAGCGGAACTTGGGGCAGCCGGTGATGGTGCCGCCCGGAAACACCGCCCGCACCGCGCCGATCGGCGTGACCGCGGGCAGGAGCACGCCGCTCACGTTCGAGACGATGTGATGCACGTGCTGGTAGGACTCGATGGTCATCAGCTCATCGACCCGCACCGTGCCCGCCTCGCACACGCGCCCGAGGTCGTTGCGCTCGAGATCGATCAGCATGATGTGCTCGGCCCGCTCCTTCGGGTGGGCCGCGAGCTCGCGCATCTCGCCACGCTCGCGGGCCGGGTCGCGACTGCGCGGACGCGTACCGGCAATGGGACGGGTGTCGACCCGCCGGCCATCGACCCGCACCAGTCTCTCGGGGGATGAGCTGAGGATGGCGACACCCTGCCACTGCGCAAGCGCCGCGAAGGGCGCCGGGTTGGCGGTGCACAGCCGCTCGTAGAGGGCCGCCGCGACCGGGGTCGCTGCAACATCTGAGCCGCTCCCCGCCGTCTGCGCCGGGCGGATGCGGACGTCCCAGGGCCGGGAAAGGTTCGCCTGGTAGATGTCACCCGCGCGCACGTACTCCTTGGCCCGGCGCACGCGCCACAGGTACGCCTCCGGGTCCTCTTCCCGCACATACTCGACGCAAATACGCGTGGGCGCCGCCATGGCGCGCGCGGCCTCGGTCGCATCGGCGATGAGGCGTCCGAGTACGGCAGCCTCTTCCGCCACGGCGAAGACCCGCGAGCTCTTCAGATCGAGCACGAGCGCACCGTGCGTGCGCACGGCGAACGCCTGCCACGGAAGCGGCGTCGGCGGGAGCGCCAGGTGCGGCTCGATCTCGGAGGCGAGCTCATAGCCGAGAAACACGGCCCAACCGCCGCAGAATCGCCCCGCATCGCCCTCGGAGGGCGCTGCCACCGAGCGCTCGCTGCGCCACCAGTTCTCGAGCGCCGCGAGGAATCCCGGCCCGCGCGGCGTGATCCCCTGCGCGCCGAGGCGGCCGGCGGGGTCGAGCCAGAGCGCCGCGGAGGGCGCCGCGAGGAGCAGGCTCGTCTCACCGAGTGGCCCCGTCGCCGCGGAATCGAGCAGCAGCGGGTATTGCAGTGGGTCGCGCGCCGCCAGCTGCCGCAGCACCGCGGGCGGGACGTCGAGATCGCGAACGAGCGGAGCGCGCGTGACGGGGCTCCGGGCTGAAGCGCTCAGGCGTTGAAGCGCCGAAAGATCAGCGAGCCGTTGGTGCCGCCGAAGCCGAACGAGTTCGAGAGGCTCACGTCGATCTTCATCTGCCGCGCGGTGTTGGGTACGTAGTCGAGGTCGCACTCGGGATCGGGGGTGCGGTAGTTGATGGTGGGCGGCGCGACGTTGTCGCGGATCGCGAGCACCGAGAAGATCGCCTCGACCACACCGGCAGCGCCGAGCAGGTGACCGGTCATGGATTTGGTGGAGCTCACGGCAAGCCGCCGGGCGTGCTCCTCGAACGCACGCTTGATGGCGACCGTCTCGGCCGCATCGCCGAGCGGCGTCGAAGTCGCGTGCGCGTTGACGTACTGCACCTCGGCGGCGTTCAGGCCGGCATCGCGCAGCGCGTTGACCATGGCACTGCGCGCCCCCTCGCCATCCTCGGGAGGAGCCGTGATGTGGTGCGCGTCGCCGCTCATGCCGAAGCCGACGAGCTCGGCGTAGATGCGCGCGCCGCGCGAGCGCGCGTGCCCGAGCTCTTCCAGCAGCACCGCGCCGCCGCCATCGCTCAGCACGAAGCCGTCGCGGTCCTTGTCCCACGGCCGGCTGGCCTCCTGCGGGGCATCGTTGCGGGTCGAGAGCGCCTTCGCCTGGCCGAAGCTGCCGAGCCCGCAGCGCGTGGTGGCCATCTCGCCGCCCCCGGCGATGATGACGTCCGCGTCACCGTACTGAATGGTACGCATCCCGAGCCCGATGGCATGCGTCGAGGTCGTGCAGGCGGTCACGACGCCGAGGTTCGGTCCCTTCAGCCCGTAGCGGATCGAGAGGTGCCCGGCGATCATGTTGATGATGGTCGCCGGCACGAAGAACGGCGAGATCTTGCGCGGGTTCATCGCCTTCAGGTACGCCTCGAAGTCCTCCTCGATCGTCCACAATCCGCCGATGCCCGAGCCGCACACGGCGCCCGCGCGGTTGGGATCGGTCCTCGAGAAATCGATGCCGCTGTCGGTGACGGCCTGCACTCCGGCGGCGACGCCGTAGTGCATGAACTCGTCCATGCGGCGCGCTTCCTTCGGCGGGATGTACTGCGCGACGTCGAACTCGCGCACCTGCCCGCCGAAGCGGGCGGGGAAGGCGGAGACGTCGAAGCGCGTCACGGGACCGATGCCGCTCTCGCCGCGCAGGATGGCGTCCCATGCCGATTGGACGGTGCTCCCGACCGGAGACACCACTCCAAGACCTGTTACGACGACGCGCCGCTTGCTCATGCTTCCTGCAGGGGCCTGAGTGGGATCAGGACTTGCTGCGACGCTCGTTGATGTAGTCGATGGCCTGATGGACGGTGGTGATCTTCTCGGCGTCCTCGTCGGGGATCTCGATCTCGAACTCCTCCTCCAGAGCCATCACCAGCTCGACCGTGTCGAGCGAATCGGCCCCGAGATCGTCCACGAACGACGCATCGTCCGTGACCTGTTCCTGTTTGACGCCCAGCTGCTCGGCCACGATGGCTTTGACCTGCTGCTCAACTGTGCTCATTAGCGGTTGGTCCTTATAAGGTAGATATAGGCAAAAAACGCGCGCGGCGCTCGCCCTCGCGGGCAGCGGGCGCGGTATTGTAGGGGAACCCCCGGGGGGGTGCCACTCGGGCGTGCCTGCCGGGAGTGATTGTTTTTACTCGCGAAACTGCCTCCACCGGCTGCGCGCGCAACGCCGGCCGGGCTCGCCTGTCGCGCGGCTCCAACGCGTGGGCCGCGCCTCAACAGCCCGGGAGATCGCGCCCCTTGCAGCCGCGCCCGCAGCCGGCACGCGCGAAATGTGGCCCGCCCGACTGCCCGGCCGCGTGCGTCGCTTGTGAGCAACGGTCGGCAGACCCTCACGGCATGTACATGCCGCCATTCACGTGCAGCGTCTCGCCGGTGATGTAGGCCGACTGCGGCGAGACGAGGAAAAGAACCGCGGCAGCAACCTCGGCCGGCGTGCCGAGCCTTCCCAGCGGTATCTGGCGCAGCAGCGCCGCGCGCTGCTCCTCGCTCAGCGCGCGCGTCATGTCGGTGTCGATGAATCCGGGTGCCACCGCGTTCACCGTGATGCCACGGGAGCCGAGCTCGCGCGCGAGCGACTTGGTGAACCCCAGAATCCCCGCCTTGGCGGCGGCGTAATTAGCCTGCCCCGGGTTCCCCGTCAGCCCTACCACCGAAGTGAGGTTGACGATGCGGCCGCGCCGCTCCTTCATCATGTACCGTACGCACGCTTTGGACAGGCGGAACACCGCGGTGAGATTGGTGGCGATCACCGTATCCCAGTCCTGCGGCTTCATGCGCAGGAGCAGCATGTCGCGGGTGATCGCCGCGTTGTTGACGAGGATGGTGGGCGCCTCGGCCGCTTTCTCGAGCTGCGCCATCAACGCATCGATCGAGGCGGGGTCGGCGGCATCGAGCACCGCGCCGCGTCCCGGGTATCCGTGCGACGCCAGCGACTCGGTGAACCGCGCTGCGCCCGCAGCCGAGGTCGCCGTGCCGATGACGCGCGCGCCCGCAGCGCCGAGCGCCAGGGCGATGCCGTTGCCGATGCCGCGCGAGGCGCCGGTGATGAGGGCGATCTGGTTCTCAAGCATGGGAAGCCGCTCCCGTGGCGCTGAGCGCCGTGTCGATGGATGCCGGATCCTCGAGCGCGAGGAAGCTCAAGTCGGGCCGCCGCTCGATGCGGCGATTGAGCGTGGTCAGCACCTTCCCCGGACCGCACTCGATCACCTGCGCCACCCCGTACCCGAGGAGCGCGCGGAGCGCGTCGGTCCAGCGCACCGGACTCGAGATCTGCCGCACGAGCACGTCAACGATGTCCGCCGGCTCGGAGTGCGGACGGGCATCCACCGCGCTCACGTACGGGAACGCGGGCGCACGCACGGTGAGTGTCCCGAGCTTCGCCCGCAGCTTCTCGCCTGCGCCGCGCATGAGGCTGCTGTGCGAGGGCACGCTCACCGGCAGCGTCACGGCGCGCTTGGCGCCGCGCGTCTTCGCCAGATCGATCGCGCGCTGCGCCGCCGCCGCATCGCCGGCGATGACGACCTGACCCGGGCAGTTGAAGTTGACCGCTTCGACCACCGCACCCCCGGCCGCCTCGCGGCACACCCCGATCACGGCGTCATCGTCGAGCCCGAGGATTGCGGCCATCGCACCAGTGCCGGCGGGCACCGCCTCCTGCATCACCTGGCCGCGAAAGCGCACCAGCTCGATCGCGGCCGGATAATCGAGGGCGCCCGCGCACACGAGTGCGGTGAACTCTCCCAGGCTGTGCCCGGAAGCCACCGCGGGCAACGCTCCGCCGCGCGCCCGCCAGGCGCGCCACACGGCCACCCCGGCGGCGAGCATCGCCGGCTGGGTGCGCTCGGTGGCATTCAGTGCCTCCTCGGGCCCCGCGCTGACGAGCTGCCACAGGTCGTAGCCAAGCACCCGGGAGGCCTCGTCAAAGGTGGTATGCACCGCCGGCGCAGCGAGCGCGAGCTTCCTAAGCATGCCGACCGACTGCGAGCCCTGCCCCGCGAATACGAACGCGAACGACATGACACCTCCGCCACGAGAGCCGTGAATTATACCGACACGCGCTGCGGGCTCAGTAACGCGGCCACCGCCGCACCGCCCGCGACGCCATAGAGGTGCGCGTCCACGACGACCGGGTCGCTGCCGGAAAAAGGCAGCGCCCCCACCGCCTGCTCGTACAGGAGCTTCGCGGCAAGCAGACCGGCGAGCAGCCATCCATGGGGCTCGCCCTTGCGTACATGGGCGAGGACGCCTGCCGCCAGCGCGCCGTGCAGCGCACCCGAGGAACCCACGTACCACTGTACGGTCGAATCGCCGAGCCACAGTCCCGCATCGATCGCGGCTATGGCGCCGAGCACGATGGCGAGCCAGGCCTTCGGTGAGTAGTCCCGGGCGAACAGCGCCCACACGAGAGCGAGGCCCACGACGTTGAGCAGCGCATGGCGCAGGTCGAGGTGAACGAGGTGGGCGCTCACCAGCCGCCACCACTCGCCGGCGGCCAGCGCGCTGCGTTCGTAGCGCAGCAGCGCCCGCCCGGCATCGCCCGCGAGCGTCGGCAGCAGCAGCAGCAGGCAGGCGAGCAGCAACGCCAGCCCCCGGCGACCGTCGAAATTGAGCGACCTGAGGGCGAGGTGCACGTGGTTCACGAAGCCCGGAGACCCCCATTTGTTATCATCCGCCCCGTTTTGGGCGCCCACGGCGGCCTCGCCGCCCGGATTGAGCAGGCATGAGTGACACATTTCAGGTTATCAGACAGCGCGCTGACGAACGCGGGGTCCCGTCGAGATCGCGCGGATTCACCCTGATCGAGATCATGGTGGTGGTGATCATCATCGGTTTGCTGGCGGCGGTCATCGTGCCGCAGATCATGAGCCGCGTGGATGAGGCGCGGGTCACCAAGGCGAAGCAGGACATCAAGAGCCTGGAGACCGCGCTCACCCTGTTCCGGCTGGACAACTCGAAGTACCCGACCACCGAGCAGGGCCTGCAGTCGCTCGTAACACAGCCGACCGACCCTTCGATCAGGCACTGGCGTCCGGGCGGCTACCTGCAGCGCATCAGCAAAGACCCCTGGGGGAACGAGTACCAGTACGTGTACCCGGGCACGCACGGCCAGGAGTTCGACCTCTACAGCCTCGGAGCTGACGGCGCCCCCGGCGGCGAAGGTATCAATGCCGACATCGGCAACTGGAACATCAGCGACTAGGGTGGCCGGTCGTCACGCGCGGGTGCCGGGCGCCCGCGGCTTCACCCTGGTAGAGATCCTGGTGGTGCTGGTGATCATCGGCATCGTGACTGCCGGCATCCTGCTCTCTGTCAACGTCACCGGACGCGACCGCGATCTCGAGCGCGAGAGTGACCGTCTGCTCGCGGTCTTCAATTACGCGCGCGAGCAGGCAGAGCTGCAGACGCGCGAGTACGGGATCATGTTCCAGGATGATGGCTACGAGTTCCTCACCTACGACACGCGGCGCGATACCTGGCGCAGCGTGTTCGAGGACGACGCCCTGCGCGCCCGCCGCCTTCCCGATGGCCTCGGGTTGCGCCTGAGTGTCGACGCGCGCCCGGTGGTGCTGACACGGCCGAAGGACTCGAAGGACAAGACTCCGCAGGTGATGATCTTCTCCAACGGCGATCTCAGTACCTTCACGGCGACGCTCGAGCGAGAGGGCGGCGTGCGCAGCGTCACCCTGACCGAGGACAACACGGGCCGGGTGATCGAGCAGCCGATGGTGGAGCAGAAGCCGTGAGTCGCGGCCGCGGGTTCACACTGATCGAGGTGCTGGTGGCACTCGCCATCGTGACGATCGGCATGGCGGCGGTGCTCGGCGCGCTCACCTCATCCGCCAACACCAGCGCCTACATGCGCGACAAGACCTTCGCGCAGTGGGTGGCGCTGAATCAGATCGCGCTGCTGCGGCTCTCCGGGCAGATGACGCCCACCGGTAACAGCGACGGCGACACGGATTTTGCCGGTCGCAAGTGGCACTGGCGGCGCGAAGTGACTGCCACGCAGGTGCCGGGGGTGGTGCGCATCGACGTCAAGGTGCGTCCGGCAGAGATCAAGGCCGCTGACGACAACGGCTGGTTCACCACGGTGAGCGGCATTCAGGGCGATGCGGTCGGTGTGCCGAATGGCTATCTCCCCGACTGGGGCGCTCAGACGCTCCCCGGTCTCTCGCCCCAGACCGGCGGCAAGCTCGGCGCGCCCACCATCGGCTCCGGCGGGATCGGCTCACCGGGCAACACCGGCCCGGGCGCGATCGGTGTGCAAGGCGGCATTGGCGTGCAGGGCGGCCTCGGGACCTCGCCCCAGCCCGTCGTACCGCCACCGCCACCGCCACCGCCACAGACCGACCCACCGACCGATCCGGATTCCCAATGAGACGGCATCGCGGGTTCACGCTGGTCGAGCTGCTGGTGGCGCTGTTCATCGCGGCGGTGATGTTCGCCATCGGCTACGGCGCCATCAAACAGGCACTCACGAGCCACGAATCGCTGAAAGACGGGCAGGCGCACCTGCTGGAGCTCCAGAACGCCGTGCGCGTCATGGAGCAGGACTTCGTGCAGCTCGCCGCGCGACCGGTGCGCCAGGCGGTGGGCGATGAGCCCGCGCAGCCGGCACTGGCTGGCAGCGCAGCGGGTACCCAGGCGGCGCTCAGCAGCCCGACGACCGGCTCGACCACGGGCGCGCCGCCGATCGTCGCGTTCACGCGCACCGGCTGGGCGAACCCAAAGGGATTGCAGCGTACCGGGCTCCAGCGCGTCGCGTACTACCTCGAGAACGGCACGCTCAGGCGCGAGCACTGGAGCGTGCTCGATCCGACACTCGCGAGCACCACCACGCGGCGCGACCTGCTGACGCACGTGAAGGCGGTCACCTTCCGCTACATGGACGTGAGTCACCAGTGGCAGGATCAGTGGCCACCGGCGACCAGCACCACGCTCATCAGTCAGGCGCTCGAGGCGTCGCTGCGCCAGCGGCCGCTCGCGGTCGAAATCACCCTCGACACCGAGGACTGGGGCAAGGTGGTGCGCATCGTGGAGATCGCCGGATGAAACCTGCGCTCTGCTCCTCGCGTGTGCAGCGTCAGCGCCCGCGGCGCGCACCCCGCGCGCAGCGTGGCGTGGCCATGATCGTCGCGATCCTGCTGGTCGCGCTCGCGACCATCATCGCGGCCACCGTGGCATACGAGAACGCCATGGCCGCGCGGCGCAGCACCGCGACCTTCGCGTTCGATCAGTCGATCATGATCGCGGAAGGGGCCGAGGCGCTCGCCGCGTTCGGCATTCGCCAGTTCTTCCAGGCCAATCCGAGTAACGTCTACATCGGCCAGGGCTGGGACAAGCCCGTGGGTCCGATGGAGGTGGTTCCGGGGGTCATGCTGGAGGCCTCGCTCGAGGACATGCAGGGACGGCTCAACATCAACAACCTGGTGAAGAAGGATGGCACACCCGATCCGGTGTACGTGGCGGCATTCACGAAGCTGCTGCAGCTGGTCGGGCTCGAGACCAAGTGGGCGCCCATGCTGGTCGACTGGATCGATGTCGACATCGTGCCGCAGAACATCGACGGCGCCGAAGACAGCGTCTACATGGGCCAGACCCCGCCCTACCGGGCCCCCAACCGCTACATCACCAGTACCAGCGAGCTTCTCGCGCTGCCGGGCTTCGGCCGCGACCGCTATCTCGCGCTTGCGCCCTACATCGCGGCGCTGCCGAAGGACACCAAGATCAACGTCTGCACCGCGAAGGACAAGGTGCTCGACGCATTTCTCGCCGAGGGTCAGACCGACTTCAGCTCGACTGCCGGGCAGCTCGACAAGAACCGCGTCGCAACCACCGGGGGTTGCTTTCCGACGCTCGCCAACTACCAGGCGGCGTTCAACGATCCGAAGGCCCGCAGCGCCGCGCAGACGAGTTTCGGCCAGAACTCCGTCTATTTCCGCCTGACGAGCTTCATCACGATTGGCAGTGCGGAATTCAACTTGTACAGTCTCCTGTACCGCGACGCGACCGGTGCGGTGCGTCCGATCCAGCGCAGCTTCACGCCCGACTGAAGGCGTCCACCACGCCGCCCGCCCGCGCCAAAGTGACGCAATCGACGAGCACGAGCCCACGAATGATGACACTATCCGCCCATGTCTGACTGGCTGCTGCTTCGCCTGCCGCGCGCCGACACAGAGCTCGCGACGTGGCTCGTGGTCGATGCCCGCGGCGCGCCGCTCAGTCCGCCGCAGAGCGGACCGCTGGCCCTCGCCGCGGCGCGCGTCCCCGGGCGGCGCGTGTGCGTGCTGATTGGCGGTGCCGACGTACTCCTCGCGGAGCCGGAAGTGCCGGTCAAGGCCGGCGCCAAACTGCAGCAGCTGGTGCCGTACGCACTCGAGGAGCATCTCGCCGAGGACATCGAGGACCTGCAGTTCGCTCTCGGCAAGCGCTCCCATGAATCCGCGCGGGTACCCGTCGCGGTGGT
>DASQRV010000281.1:0-7010 GCA_035642735.1 Steroidobacteraceae bacterium | reverse complement strand
GGGCGCAGCAGCGCGTAGTAGCCGGCGACCCCGATCATCGCGAGGCCGACCACCAGCATGCCGGTGATCGCGCCGCCCCGGAACGCCACGCTGAGCGCGGCGTTGAGCCCCTGGGTCGCGGCCTGCGCAGTACGCACGTTGGCGCGCACCGAGATATTCATGCCGATGTAACCGGCGAGCCCCGAGAGCACCGCGCCGATCGCGAAGCCGCCGGCGGTCGGCCAGCCGAGCCTGGAGAAGCCGATGACCAGGAAGAGCACGATGCCAACGATGAGGATGGTGCTGTACTGGCGGTTGAGGTAGGCCTTGGCACCCGCCTGTATGGCGGCGGCGATCTCCTGCATGCGCGCGCTGCCGGCCGGCAGGCGCAGGATGGTGGTCACCGAAAACACGCCGTACAGTACGGCGAGCACCCCGGCCGCGATCGCGGCCCACAGCCACTGGGTGGCGTCCATCAGCAAATCTCCCCCGGGAAAAAAGGCCGCGCACTATAGCACGCCACGGCTGCTCCCCGGCCGCGGAGCCGCGCGCCCGCACCGCAGCAAGCAGGTCAGACCTTGAATTCGTCCTTGAGCTTGCGCCGCACCGACACGCCCTTGATGCGCACGTAGTCGGGCAGACCGTCGCGGTAGGGCGGATAAGCCTCCCCGGCGATCAACGGCTCGAGGTAACGGCGACACGCCACGGTGATGGCGAAGCCGTCCTCGCGGATGTATTCGCGTGGCAGCTTCTTTTCCTTGTTGGCAACTTCGGCGAGCGGCACGTGGCTGATCGACCAGCGGTAGGGGCGCTGCGCCCGACGCACGATGATGGGCATGACGGCATTCACGCCCTGCAACGCCAGCTCCACCGCCGCCTTGCCCACCGCGTACGCCTGCTCGACGTCGACCTTGGAGGCGATGTGCCGTGCTGCGCGCTGCAGGTAGTCGGCGACCGCCCAGTGGTACTTGTAGCCGTGCGCCTCGCGCACCATGTTGGCCACGACCGGTGCGACACCACCGAGCTGCGTATGTCCGAAGGCGTCCCGCGTGCCGGCATCCGCGAGGAATTTGCCATCGGCATACGCGACACCTTCGGAGGCCACGATGACGCAGTAGCCGTGGCTTTCGACCGCGGCACGCACGCGCTCGAGGAAACGCTGTTGCTCGAAGGGCACCTCGGGAAAGAGAATGACGTGCGGCGCCTCCGCGGGGCTCTTGCCCGCGAGCCCACCGGCCGCCGCGATCCAGCCGGCGTGCCGTCCCATGACCTCCAGCACGAACACGCGCGTCGAGGTACGCGCCATAGAGGCGACGTCGAGCGCCGCCTCGCGCGTGGAGACCGCGACGTACTTGGCCACCGAGCCGAAGCCCGGGCAGCAATCGGTGTGCGGCAGGTCGTTGTCGACTGTCTTGGGTACGCCGACGCAGGTGATGGGAAAGCCGAGCGAGGCGCCGAGCTGCGACACCTTGAGCGCGGTGTCCATCGAGTCGTTGCCGCCGTTATAGAAGAAGTAGCCGATGTTGTGCGCTTTGAATACCGCGATCAGCCGCTCGTACTCGGCGCGGTTCTGATCGATGCCCTTGAGCTTGAACCGTGCCGAGCCGAAGGCCCCCCCGGGGGTGTGCTTGAGCGCGCGGATGGTCGCACGGCTCTCGCGGCCGACATCGATCAGGTCTTCGGTGAGTGCGCCGAGAATGCCGTCGCGTCCCGCGTAGATCTTGCCGATCCTGCGCGAGCGCAGCGCCGTCTCGATTACGCCGCAGGCCGAGGCGTTGATGACGGCGGACACCCCGCCCGACTGGGCATAGAAGGCATTTCTCGCGGAGTGTTGCTTCATGGCGCAAGAATAACGCACCTCCCGCCGACCCGTTTGGTTTGACCTCGCCGCAGGCGGCCGGTAACGTTGCGAACCTTTGTGCTGCCGTCGGCAGCCGCCTCCGTCACGACAACCATGCGCATCGTCCTGTTGGGCGCCCCCGGCTCGGGCAAAGGCACGCAGTCTCAACGGCTCATGCACCAGGAGCACATCCCGCAGATCTCGACCGGGGACCTGCTGCGCGCCGCGGTTGCGGGCGGCACCGAGCTCGGGCGCAAGGCCAGGGAAGCGATGGACGGCGGCCGGCTCGTCGCCGATGAGCTGGTGCTCGGCTTGATACGCGAGCGCCTGGCGGAGCCCGACACGCGTCGCGGCTTCATTCTCGATGGCTTCCCGCGCAATCTCGCCCAGGCGCAGGCGCTCGATCGGCTGCTCGCCACGCTACGGCAACCTCTCGATGCCGTGGTGCAGCTCGAAGTCGACTACGGTGAGCTGGTGCGGCGCATCTCCGGCAGGCGTACGTGCGCGGACTGTGGACGGGTATTCAACGTGTCCACCGCCGCGGCTGAGGTGAGCCAGAGCGCGCCATGTGCTCAGAGCGGGGCACCTCACCGCCTCATCCAGCGGCCCGACGACAATGAGGCCACCGTGACCGAGCGGCTGCGGGTGTACGAGGAGCAGACACGGCCGCTCATCGAGTTCTATCGCGCGCGCGGCCTGTTGCGCGTCATCGACGCGGAAGGCAGGGTCGAAGAGGTGACGCAGCGCCTCGAGCAGGCACTGCATGCGAGCGCAGGGCGGCGGGCGGCGCGGACCGCTGCGGTCTCGAACCGTAAACCGGGCAGTCCAGGGCGCAGCACGCCGCGCCGGAAGGGAGCCTCCCGGCGCACTACCAGCTCAGCTTCGGGCAGCAAGCGGAAACCCCCGGCCCGAACGACTCGCACCCCGGACAAAAGCGAACCCGCCCGCCGCGCGCCGGGCAAAACCCGCACGGGCAGCCGCCGCAGCGCGCGCCGCGCGCGCCGCTGATTCGGGAGACTGCGACGAGCGGGGTTCCCCCGCGGGATTTCCCGGCTGCTTCAGAGCGCTGCGAGCAACCGCTCGCCGAGCACCGTCCTGCGCCAGCCGCGCAACAGCGCGCCCTCACCCCGTCCATCTGCGAACTGCTCGAGATCACGTCGTGTTGCCAGCACCTCCGGGGCGAGGTTGAGCTCGCGTGCCACCGCCAGGCTGATGCTGCTCAGCTGTCTCACCAGCGCGGCCTTCACCGGATCGGGACGCGGGCGGCGGGGGAGCGCCGGCGGCGGCTGCGATACCTGCGCACGCTCGACGCACTCGAGCAACTCTGCACCGCGCCGTTTCACGAGGCCCGGCGGCATCGAAGGAATCGCGGCCAGAGCCGGCAGCGTACGCGGCACCTGCAACACGATCTCCCGCAGCAGCGTGTCGTCGAGGATCCAGCCCCGCGGGCGGTTGTGCTCGATTGCAGCGCGCTCGCGCCACGCGGCGAGTGCGCGGGCCAGGCGCTCGCGCGCCGGATCGAGCGGGCGCAGCCCTTTCACCCGCAGCCAGGCGTCTTCGGGCGCGACCGTCAGCGTGCGCTCGTCGGCGAGCGACGCGAGCTCCTCGGCGAGCCACTCGAGCCGGCCGAGGCGCGCCAGCTCCTCCTGCAGTCGTGCCGCAAGTGGCAGCAGGTAGCGCACGTCGTCGCGGGCGTATTCGATCTGCTCGGCTGACAGCGGGCGCCGCGTCCAGTCGGTGCGGGTGTGTGATTTGTCGAGCCGCTGTCCGAGCAGGCGCCACACCGCCTCGGCATAACCCACCTGCGCCGGGAGGCCCGTGAGGCTGGCGGCGATCTGGGTATCGAACACCGGCCGCGTGAGTCCCGCCACCGGCAGCAGCACCTCCAGATCCTGACGCGAGGCGTGCATGACCTTGAGCACGCTTTCCTGCCTGAGCACGCCCGCGAGTGCGGCGAGGTCCGGCAGCGCCAGCGGATCGATGCACAGGGCCTCGGCGGCGGTCGCGACCTGCACCAGACACAGCTGCGCGCGGTAGGTGCGCTCGCGCAGGAACTCGGTGTCGAGGCCGATACGCGTGAGCCCGGCGAGAGCTGTGGTGAGCGCGGCAAGTGCCGGCGCTGTTGCGACTAAGGGCTGCAAACCGGATCTGTGGTGGATCTGTACAATCGGGCCATCGGGCCGCGCCATTATGCGAGGCCCGCACCGTTACCGGAAGAGATGAGCGATTTCATCCGACTGTACGCGCAGATTGCGCTGCTGCGCCGGGGACCGCAGGACCTGCCGGCCTCACCGCTGCTGCTGGCGCTGACGGTTGCGGCCTTTCTCGCGGTGAACTTCGTGGTGAGCAGCGTGCTGCCGCCCGACAATCGCTGGCGTGAGATCCTGATGGTGGCCACGCTGTTCACGCTGCTGTGGTACGTGGTGCTGCTGCGGCTCGCCGGCCGGCCGGAGCGCACGCTGCAGACCACTTCGGCGGTGTTCGGTTTCCAGACGGTGCTCGCGCCGCTGGTGATCGGCTGTGGCTGGCTGGCGCGCCGCTTCACTCCCGACTCGCCCTGGCAGGTGCCCATCATGTGCCTGGTGCTGCTGCTCTTCGCGTGGGTGATCGCCGCGAACAGCTACATCGTGCGGGCGGCGCTCGAGTGGTCAGTAACCTCGAGCGTGGTGCTGGTGATCCTGCAGGCGGTCGCGGGCGGACTGCTGCTGGCCGCGCTGTTTCCGCCCATCAGGGCGTGAAGGCGGCGATGCACGTCCATATTCTCGGTATCTGCGGCACCTTCATGGGCGGGATCGCCGCGATCGCGCGCGCCGCCGGCTTCAAGGTGACCGGCTCGGATCGCAACGTCTACCCGCCGATGAGCACACAGCTCGAGGCACTCGGCATCACCCTCACCGAGGGCTTCGAGGCCGCGCAGCTCACACCGAGCCCCGATGTAGTGGTGGTCGGCAACGTCATGACGCGCGGCCAGCCGGTGGTGGAGGCGCTGCTCGAGAGCGCCGTGCCCTACCTGTCGGGACCGGAGTGGCTGGCGCGCGCGGTATTGAAGGACCGTTGGGTGCTCGCGGTCGCGGGCACCCATGGCAAGACGACGACCGCTTCGCTCCTCGCCTGGATCCTCGAGCACGCCGGGCTCGATCCCGGCTTCCTCATCGGCGGTGTGCCCGCCAACTTCGACGTGAGCGCACGCCTCGGCAGTGCGCCGTTCTTCGTCATCGAGGCGGACGAGTACGACACCGCGTTCTTCGACAAGCGCGCGAAGTTCGTGCACTACCGGCCGCGCACCGTGGTCCTCAACAACCTCGAGTACGATCACGCCGACATCTATCCCGACGTCGGCGCAATCCAGCGCCAGTTCCACCACCTGGTGCGCATCATCCCCGGCAGCGGCCGCATCGTCTGGAACGCCACCGACGACCGACTGCGGGAAACTCTAGCGATGGGCTGCTGGACGCCGCTCGAGGGTTTCGCGCGTGCGCCGCACCCCGAGGCGTTGTGGAGCGCGCAACCGCTGCCCGGCGCGGCCGATTTCTCGCGCTTCGAGGTGCTCGAGGGCGAGCGCCCGCGCGGTACGGTCGAGTGGTCGCTCATCGGCGCACACAACATGGAGAATGCGCTCGCGGCGATCGCGGCCGCCCGTCACGCCGGTGTGGACGTGCCACGCGCGCTCGAGGCGCTCAGGGACTTCCAGGGCATCGCACGCCGTCTGCAGCTGCACGGCGAAGTGAACGGCATCCGCGTGTACGACGACTTTGCGCACCATCCGACGGCGATCGCCACCACCATCGATGGTCTGCGGCGCCGGGCCGGGGCGGCGCGCATCCTGGCGGTGCTCGAGCCGCGCTCGCACACCATGCGCATGGGCGTGCATCAGCACACGCTCGCCCCGGCGCTCGCCGGGGCGGACGAGGTGTGGCTGTATACCCCGCCGGACCTCGGCTGGGACACCGGCTCGGTACTGCGCGCGCTGGCCGGGCGCGCCCACGCCGGCGGCGATGTCGACGCGCTGGCCCGCGAGCTCGCGCGCGCGGCGCGTCCCGGCGACCAGGTGCTCATCATGAGCAACGGCGGGTTCGGCGGGTTGCACGGCAAGCTGATCGACGAGCTGCAGAAGACGGCAGCGCCCGTATGAGCGCGGCGGGCGAGCTGCCGCTCTTTCCGCTCGGCACGGTGTTGTTTCCTGGCGGGCCGCTGCAGCTGCGCATCTTCGAGCCGCGCTACCTCGACATGGTGCGGCAGTGCCTCAGGGGCTCGCGACCCTTCGGCGTGGTGCTGATTCTCGAGGGCCTCGAGGCGGGCGCGGCAGCGAGCGTGGCCACCATCGGCACCAGCGCGCGGCTGGTGGATTTCGACACGTTGCCGGATGGATTGCTCGGCATCGATTGCCTCGGTGAGCAGCGCTTTCGGCTGTGCCGGCGCTGGCAGCAGGCCGATGGGCTCAATCTCGCGGAAGTCGACTACCTGCCCGATGATGCCCCGTGCGCGCTGCCCGCAGAGCTGGCGCACCTCGGCGAGCTGTTGCGCGAGGTGCTGCCGCAGCTCGGTGAGCGCTACGCGCACGTTACGGCGCACTACGACGACGCCGGCTGGGTCGGCAACCGCTGGGCGGAGGTTTTGCCGCTCACCTGCGCGGAGAGGCAGCAGCTGCTCGAGCTCGCCGATCCCCTGACCCGGCTCACACAGGTGGCGGCCTGGTCAACCCGGAAGCCCGCGACTTCGCATGTATAACCCGAGGTACTTGCGCCGCACGTAGCCGGACTCGACGAGGGCGAACACCAGCCCGCGCCAGCCGTCGAGAAAGCCGAGCCGCAGGAGGTAGCCGCGCACGAAGCGCCACAACGGATTGAGCAGCACCGGCGCGAACCCACAGCGCCGGCCCCGCTCGTACAGCGCCTGCGCCATGAGGTCCGCGTAGCGCTGCATGCGCACCTGGTGGTCGTGGAGGCTGCGGTAAGAGTAGTGCTCGAGATGCCCGCGCAGCCGGCCGATGCGGCCCTCGACGCGGGTGTTCTCGTGGATCTCATCGCCCGTCCAGCCGCCGCGGCGCCGATCGAACAGGCGCACCAGGCGGTCGGGGTAGGCGTTGCCGTGGCGCAGGAAGCGGCCGAAATAGTCGGTGATCCGCGGTATCGACCAGCCGGCGGCGGCCGTCAATCCTGCGCCGCGCAGGGCGATGATCTCGGCGCGCAGC
>DASQRV010000280.1:0-4746 GCA_035642735.1 Steroidobacteraceae bacterium | reverse complement strand
CGCAGCTGCGCGAGTGCACCGCGGAGCTGGTGCGCTTCGCCAAGGCGAGCGGCACCGCCGTCATCATCGTCGGCCACGTCACCAAGGAAGGCACGATCGCAGGTCCCCGCCTGCTCGAGCACCTGGTCGACACGGTGTTGTACTTCGAGCACGAGGCCGGCAGCCGCTACCGCATCGTGCGCGCCACCAAGAACCGCTTCGGCGCCGTGAACGAGCTCGGCTTCTTCGCCATGACCGCGGGCGGCCTGCGCGAGGTGAAGAACCCGGCCGCCATCTTCCTCGCGCGCCCGAGCGAGCCGGCGCCGGGCAGCATCGTCACCGTGACGCGCGAGGGCGGGCGGCCGCTGCTCATCGAGCTGCAGGCGCTGGTCGATCGGATGCGCTTTGGAGCGCCGCGACGCATCGCGCAGGGTCTCGATGCCAACCGACTCGCGATGCTGCTCGCCGCCGGCAACCGTCACGCCGGGGTGTCGCTCCAGGAGCACGATGTCTTCGTGAACGTCGTGGGCGGCATCGAGATCGGCTAGACCTCTTCGGACCTGCCGGTCCTGATCGCGCTCACTTCGAGCCTCAAAGGGCAGCCGCTCCCCGCGCAGCTGGTGGCCTTCGGCGAGATCGGGCTCACGGGCGAGGTGCGACCGGTGGCCTATGGCGATGAGCGGCTGCGCGAAGCGCAGGCGCAGGGGTTTCGTGTGGCGATCGTGCCGCAGGCGAATGCTCCGCGCACTGCACCTTCCGGTATGCGCGTAATCGCGGTGACGCGCATCGCCGAGGCCCTGGAAGCCGCGCTGTCGCGCGCAGCCTGACGCTTCAGGCGGCCTGCCCGAGCCCGGGAGCCCGCACCCGCACCGTCCGGATCGCATTGTCCCCGAGCTGCAGTACCTCGAACTCGTAGTTGCCGACCCGCACCATGGTGCCCTTGTCGGGGATGGTCTCGAGGTGCTCGAGCAGCAGCCCGTTCACCGTCTTCGGCCCGCCCGTCGGCAGCTGCCACCCGAGTGCGCGGTTCAATGCACGGATGGTGGCGCTCGCGTTGATGATGAACACACCCGGCTGCTCCGCGTGTACGTCCTTGTGGGTCACGGTGGCAGGATCCGTGGTGAACTCGCCGACGATCTCCTCGAGGATGTCCTCCAGGGTGACGAGGCCCTCGATGTCGCCGTACTCGTTGACCACGAACGCGAAGCGCCGGCGATTGCGCTGGAAGAACCCGAGCTGCACGGAAAGTGCGGTGCCCTCAGGGACGAAGTAGGGCTCGCGGCTTTGCGCGATCTCGATCAGCCGCTCGCGCGAGAGTGTTCCGCGCACCAGCTCATTCGCCACGCGCTTCATGTGCAGGAGCCCGATGAGGTTGTCGAGCTCGCCCTGGTACACCGGCAGCCGCGTGTGCGGCGTCTGGCGCAGCTGCTGGAGGATGTCCTCCCAGCTCTCGCTCACATCGATCCCGGCAATCTCCTGGCGCGGGATCATGATGTCGTTCACCGTGATGCGCCCGAGATCGAGGATCGACAGCAGCATTTGCCGGTGGCGTGCCGGGATGACGGGGGCTGCCTCGCTCACTACCGTGCGCAGCTCCTCCGCGCTCAATGTCTGTGTCGCCGCGATGGGTGTGCGCCCGAAGCGGATGAGCCACAGGAAGCCGTTGGCGAGGGCGTTCGTCAGCCACAGCGCTGGCCGCGTGATGAGCACCAGCACGCGGTAGATGGGCGCGGCGTGCAGCGCCACGCCTTCGGGGTTCGCGGCGGCGTAGATCTTGGGCGAGAGCTCGCAGAACACGATGACGACGATCGTGAGCAGCACGACGGTGAGCGGCACCGCGAAGGGCTTGCCGGTGCGCTGCGCGAGGATCGTGGCGATGGCGGAGGCGACGGTGCTGGCCGCGGCGAGAATCACCAGGTTCGCGCCCAGCCACTCGTCGGGCTTCTCCAGCAGGCCTTCGAGGATCTGCGCCGTGCCCGAGCCGGCCTGGGCGCGGTGGCGGATGCGGTAGCGATTGACCGAGAGCATGGCCACCTCGGTGCCCGCGGAGAAGGCGACCACGAGGAGCAGCAGGAGCAGCGCCAGCAGCAGCGCAGGTGTCGCGGTGGGGTTCAAGGCGTTATTCCCTCATGGCCGGTTGTCGCTAAGCATAGAAGCTCGCGGGCGACACGGGAAAACCGCCCCGCCCACCCTATAATCGCCGCCATGTTCGATACCCTGACGGCTCGGCTCTCGCGCACCATCGAGGGCCTCCGCGGCCGCGGCCGCATCACCGAGGAGAACGTCGCGGAGACGCTCCGCGAGACGCGCGTTGCGCTGCTGGAAGCGGACGTCGCACTCCCGGTCGTCAAGGCCTTTATCGAGTCGGTCAAGACGAAGGCGCTCGGGCACGAGGTGCTCTCGAGCCTCACCCCCGGGCAGGCGTTCATCGGAATCCTCCATGCGGAGCTGGTGCAGCTCATGGGGGGGAGCGGTGCCGGGTGGGCGCCGCGGGCGCAACCACCGGTCGTAATGTTACTCGCGGGCCTCCAGGGCGCGGGCAAGACGACCACGGCGGCGAAGCTCGCCCGGTGGCTCATCGAGCGCGACCGGAAGCGGGTGCTCCTCGCCAGCACCGACGTACGCCGGCCGGCCGCTATGCTGCAGCTCGAGCGCCTCGCCGCTCAGGTGCACGCCGAGTACTTCTCCGCGCCACCGGGAGCGACCCCGGCGCAGATCGCGCGGGCCGCGCTCGAGCAGGCGCGGAGCGGCGTCTTCGACGTGCTGATCGTCGACACGGCGGGCCGCCTCCACGTCGATGAAGAGCTCATGGCCGAGGTGCGTGACATCGACGCCGTGGTCGGCGCCGCCGAGCGGCTGTTCGTCGTCGACTCCATGGGCGGTCAGGATGCGGTGAACGCGGCGCGCGCCTTCGGCGCCGCCCTCGATCTCACCGGCATTATCCTCACCAAGGCCGACGGTGACGCCCGCGGCGGCGCGGCGCTCTCGGTGCGGGAGGTTACCGGCAAGCCGATCGTGTTCATCGGCGTCGGCGAGAAGACCGAGGCGCTCGAGCCCTTTGACCCCGAGCGCATGGCCTCACGCATCCTCGGGATGGGGGATGTCGTGAGCCTGGTCGAGCAGGTGCACGCCCGAGTCGACCACGCCGAGGCGCAGCGCCTCGCGCAGAAGGTCGTCAAGGGCAAGGGCTTCGACATGAGCGACCTGAGGAGCCAGCTCGAGCAACTGCAGAAGATGGGCGGCGTCGGGGCGCTGCTGGATAAGCTTCCCGGGACGGTAGCGAAGAAAGGCGCGGTCTCGGCCGACCAGGGCGATCGGGAGCTGCGGCGGCAGATCGCCATCATCAACTCCATGACCCCGCGCGAGCGGCGCACCCCCGCCATCATCGACGGCTCGCGTCGGCGCCGCATCGCGGGAGGCTCCGGTGTGCAGGTGCAGGACGTCAACCGCCTGCTCAAGCAGTTCCAGGAGATGCAGCGGGTGATGAAGAGCATGAAGGGGGGACGGCTGCGCGGACTCCTGGGAGCCTTGAAGGGCGGGGGCCTGCCACCGGGGTTCCCCGGCCGCTGACCGGCGTCCGCCCCGGTGGTGCCCGGGGTCCCCGGGAAATTGCGCGTCTTGTTGAGCGATGCGCGCTTACCGGTCGCCGCAAGCGCAATTTCCTGGGGTGGTGGCCGGGTTCCCATTTCCTGGTGTGCTGGAAAAACTGGCGTCGGATTCGTACGTTGCGTAGAATCCGCGCTCTTTTTTGGGCGGCCTTTTTGAAGGCCGCCGCAGGACCTGAGAGCGATACGACCATGGTAACCATTCGCCTGACGCGGCGCGGGGCGCGCAACCAGCCCTTCTATCACGTCGTCGTGACCGACAGCCGCAAGCGCCAGGGCGGCCCGAGCCTCGAGCACGTGGGCTTTTTCAATCCGATTGCCCGTCGCGGGGAGCAGAAGCTCAAGTTGGATCTGCCACGCATCGACTACTGGGTCGGGCAGGGCGCACAGCCCTCCGACCGCGTGCGGAGCCTCGTAGCCTCTTACCGGAAGCAGGCGACGGCCTGAGGCGCGCCGCCGCCGGGCGGCGCCGCGGGCGTCTCGGGGGGCGACCGTGGACTGGATCGAGCTCGGGCGCGTCGGAGCACCCTTCGGGATCAAGGGGTGGCTCCACGTCGTGTCGCACACGGATCCCCCGGAGAGACTGCTCGGGTACCCGGAGTGGGCTCTGAGGCTCGCCAGCGGCGAGCGGCTCGCGCGACGGCTGGCCGAGGGGCGCCGGCATGCCGAGGGGCTGGTGGCGCACCTGGAAGGGGTGGATGACCGCGGCCAGGCCGCGACGCTCACCGGCGCGGTGATCGAGGTCGAACGCACGGCACTCCCGCCGCTCGCGGAGCGCGAGTACTACCGTGCCGACCTCGTGGGTCTGCGCGTTCGCAACCTCGAAGGCGCGGAGCTCGGCTCCGTGAGCTACTTCGTGGATGCTCCGGCGGGTGTGTTGATGGTGACGCGGGATCAGAGTGGGCGCGAGCACTGGGTGCCCGCAGCACCACCGCACCTGCAGCGGGTCGACCTTGCGGCGGGCGAGATTCTGGTGGACTGGCCGGCGGAGCTGAAATAGAGGCTCCATGAAGATCGAGGTGGTGACACTGTTCCCGCGCATGATCGCGGGGACACTCGAGTTCGGCGTCGTGGGGCGCGCGATCGCCCGGGGACTGCTCGGCGTCGGCACCGAGGATCCGCGCGCGCACACGAGCGATGTGCATCGCACGGTCGATGATCG
>DASQRV010000279.1:0-7027 GCA_035642735.1 Steroidobacteraceae bacterium | reverse complement strand
CGGATGATGGTCGGTGTGCGCTGAAAGCAGCGGCACTACTGAGTTACTGGCGGTTGCGTCTGAGGTGTCTGCGGTAGCGCTTGAGGTGTCTGCGGTTGCGGCTGCGCGGGGCTTTCCCGCTGCACACTCGTCACGAAGTATTCGGTGTCGCCAAAGCATGAGGTCGGGATCCACTTGCGCTGCTCGTAATGCACCTTTATATGGTCGCCGATGTAGCTGGTGAGCTGCTTCGCAATGTCCGGATCGCGCACCGTGAATAAGAACTTTTCGGCATTCACTGTGGCCACGGTTGCCAGAACCATCTCGCCCTCATACGTCTTGCAGATCCATCCGCGACGGGAGAACTTCTGCAATAACCCGGCACGCTCGCCGTCGGAATACGACCAGTGCAGCGTCAGCCAGGTGAAGCCCACCAAAACGAGGATCAGGCCGACGATTATTCCGATGAAGATCTTCATGGGTCATTCATTCCTGTTCTACGCCCCACCCGCGGCCGCGCTCGCGCTGCGAAGCATACCGTGCCGAGGCTAAGATGGCTTACATGAACGACCCACCGCTCACCGGCCGTACCGTGGCCGTGCCCGAAGCGCGTGAGCTCCAGGTGGTTGCGGCGCTCCTGGAGCGATGGGGAGCGAGGGGGCTGCGCTGTTCGCTGGTGGGCCCGGTGCCGCTGACCGCGGCGCTGGGGGACGCGCTGCGCGGGTAGACTATGCGCACGAGGCGCGGGGGTTTCTGGCGCCAGCTGGAGAGAACAACCACATGAGTACCGAATCACGCCCGGCCACCGACCTGGTGAAGACCGGCCTGCGCTCGGAAACCGAGCTGACGATGCGAGCACTCGTCCTGGGCGCGGTGCTCACGGTGGTGTTCACCGCGGCCAATGTCTATTTCGGGCTCAAGGCGGGGCTCACCTTCTCCACCTCCATCCCCGCGGTGGTGATCTCCATGGCGCTGCTGCGCTGGCTCGGCCACGCCACGGCTCAGGAGAACAACATCGTGCAGACGGTGGCATCCACCGCCGGCACGCTCTCCTCCATCATCTTCGTGCTGCCCGGATTCATCATGATCGGCTGGTGGACCGGCTTCCCCTACTGGCAGTCGGTGGCCCTGTGCGCGAGCGGCGGCATCCTCGGCGTCATGTATTCCATTCCCCTGCGCCGCGCGCTGGTGACCCAGTCGGATCTGCCCTATCCCGAGGGCACTGCCTGCGCGGAATGCATCAAGGTCGGTTCCGGCGACGTCGAGGACAAGGACTCGGTGGAATCCGGCGGCAAGGGCCTGAAAGCGGTGTTGGTGGGCTCGCTGGTCTCCGCGCTGTTCCTGGTGCTGGTGCAGATGCGGCTGTTCCTCGGTGACGTGGCCCACAGCTTCCGCCTGGGCGGTGCCCGGGTGTCGCCGGTGAGCGGCTTCGACTTCCAGCTTTCGCTCGCGTTGTTCGGCATCGGCCACCTGGTGGGCATCTGCGTAGGACTCGCCATGTTCGTCGGCGCCCTCATCGGGTGGGGCTGGGGCGTGCCGCACTTCAGCGGACTGCACCCCGCCGCGGGCGATGCGGGAGAGTTGGCGGGCACCACGTGGAGCCACTACGTGCGCTACCTGGGCGCCGGCGCGATCGCCGTGTCGGCCATCTGGACACTCATGAAGCTCGTAAAGCCGGTGATCGGCGGGCTGAAATCCGCCATGGCCTCCTCCCGGGCACGCAAGGAGGGCAAAGGCGCCACCCTCGCACGCACCGAGCACGACATCCCGGTGGATCAGGTGGGCCTGGTGGCGTTGCTCTGCATCGTGCCCATCTGCTGGCTGTTGTGGAACTTCGCGAGTGGCGCGGGCCTCGGCCAGCACGCGCTGCTCCTCACGATCGGCGGCATCTTCATCGTGGTGGTCCTGGGCTTCCTGGTGTCGACGGTGTGCGGCTACATGGCGGGGCTGATCGGCGCCTCCAACAGTCCGCTCTCGGGTATCGGCATCCTGGTGGTGGCCACCACGGCGCTGTTCCTGGTGGTGACCGTCAAGTCATCGCTCCCTGCGGAGATGGGCAAGGCGCTGGTGGCCTACGCGCTGTTCGTCACAGCCGTCGTGTTCTGCGTGGCGGCCATCGCCAACAACAACCTGCAGGATCTGAAGACCGGCCAGCTGGTGGGATCGACGCCCTCCAAACAACAGTGGTCGCTGGTGTTCGGCGTCATCGTCAGTGCGCTGGTCATCCCGCCGGTGCTGGACCTCGTCAACAAGGCTTATGGATTTGCCGGCGCCCCCGGCGCGACGGCCCACGCCCTGCCGGCGCCGCAGGCGGGGCTCATCTCTGCGCTCGGCCAGGCGGTGATCCAGAACGACCCGGAGAAATGGCGCCTGATGGGTTGGGGCGCCGTCATCGGAGCCTGCATCATCGTGGTCGACTGGGTGCTGTCGAAAGCCACCAAGTCCATGCGCCTGCCGCCGTTGGCCGTCGGGCTCGGCATCTATCTGCCCACCGCAGCGACGCTGATGGTCACCGTGGGTGCAGTGGTGGGTTGGTTGTTCGACAAGCGCGCCGAAAAGACCGCCAGACCCGAGGCCACGAAGCAACTCGGCGTGCTGCTGGCTTCGGGTCTCATCGTGGGCGAGAGCGTGCTCGCGGTGATCTTCACGGCGGCAGTAGCTTTCACCGGCAAGCCGTTTCCCATCGGCGTGGTGGGAGACTCGTTCAGTACGGCTTCGGAGTGGCTCGCCGGCATCGCCTTCGCGCTCGTGGTCTACGCGCTCTACCGTTGGGTGGAGCGGTCGCTCGCCACCGAGCAGCCGCCGCCCGCCCGGCGCGGCATGCCGACGGGTTAGGCACCGGACAGAATCAACTCCGCCGCCTTCTCGGCGATCATGATGGTTGGCGCGTTGGTGTTGCCGCCGATCAGGCGCGGCATGACGGACGCATCGGCGACCCGCAGGCCCTCGACGCCCTGCACGCGCAGCTCGCTGTCGACTACCGCGCCAGTATCGCCTCCCATGCGGCAGGTGCCGGCCGGGTGATAGATGGTCTCGGCCTTGCGTCTCACGATCGCCTCGAGCTCGGCGCGTGTGCCGAGCCCCTCACCCGGAAAGAGCTCGCGGCCGCGGAAGCGCGCGAAGGGCGCTGCCGCGATGATGTCGCGCGAGATCCGTATTCCCTCTAGCAGTACCTCGAGGTCGCCCGGCTCGCTGAGATAGCGCGGCTGGATGCGCGGCGGATCCGTGGCCAGCGCCGAGCGCAGCGTCAGGGTGCCGCGGCTCGCGGGTCGCAGCACGCAGGCGTGGACGGTGAAGCCGTGCCCGGGCAGGCGGTTGCGCCCGTGCTCATCGAGCTGCGCCGGCACGAAGTGCAGCTGCACGTCGGGGCGCTCATCGGGTGCGAGCGATGTGTGCACGAAGGCGCCGGCTTCCGCGACGTTGCTCACGCCCGGCCCCGAGTGGGTGAGGAAGTAACGCAGCCCGACCGCGAGCGTCTGCGCGCGCGTGAAGTCGTAGGTGATCGGCTCGGGGCACTGATTGAGCGTGCAGAAGTCGAGGTGATCCTGGAGGTTGCGCCCGACTTCGCGGCGGTCGGCGGTTACCCTGATGCCGAGTGCCTCGAGCTCCGCGGCCGGTCCCACACCCGAGAGCAGCAGCAGCTGCGGCGAGCCGATCGTGCCGGCGCACAGCAGCACCTCGCGCGTGGCGCGCACCTGCTCGAGCTTACCCGCGTGAGTGAATTCCACACCGCTCGCCTTCGCACCCGATGACAGGATGCGGGTCGCGAGACATCCGGTGCGGATCGTGAGGTTGCGCCGCCGACGCGCGGGCGCAAGGTAGGCGGTCGCGGCGCTCGAGCGGCGGCCGTCGCGTTGCGTGACCTGGTAGAAGCCGACACCGCTCTGCTGGCGGCCGTTGAAGTCCTCGTTCCGCGGCAGACCGCAGGCCACGGCCGCCTCGATGAACACTCCAGTCAGCGGATTGCGGAACTTCAGGTCCTCCACCGAGAGCGGGCCGCCGTGTCCGTGGTAGCCGGGCTCGCCGCTCCCGTGGTGATCTTCGCTGCGCAGGAAGTACGGCAGCACCGCGGCGTAGCTCCACACCGGCGTCGTGACCGCGGCCCACTCGTCGTAGTCACGGGGATGGCCGCGCGTGTAGCACATGGCGTTGATCGAGCTGCTGCCGCCCAGCACCTTGCCGCGCGGCCAGTACAGCCGCCGGCCGGCGAGCTCGGGCTCACTCTCCGTGCGATAGCGCCAGTTGACGCGACGGTTGCCGGCAAGGAGCGCGATGCCCGCCGGCATGTGGATCATCGGGTGGCGATCCGGGCCGCCGGCTTCGATGAGGAGCACCTGCAGCGTATCAAGCGCCGACAGGCGGTGAGCGAGCACACAGCCGGCGGAGCCGGCGCCCACGATGATGTAGTCGTAGGCCGCCTCCTGACTCATGGCGACGCGAGCTGTCAGGAGCGGGCTGTCGCTCGTCGCTCTACGGGCGATGCGGTCAGCGCCGCGCGTAGCGCTCGAAGCCGCGTTGGCCGATGAGCCAGGAGCCGACCCAGCCCGTGAGCCAGACGATGAGCGAGGTGAGAAACGCCGGCATGAACCAGGGTGCATGGAAACCCGGGACGATCTTCCCCACGAGCCACACCATGGCGGCGTTCAGCACAAAGAGGAACAGCCCGAGCGTGAGGATCGTGACCGGCAGCGTCAGGATGAAGGCGATCGGGCGAATGATCGCATTTACCACTCCGAGCACCACCCCCGCGCCTATCAAGGCGCCGACGCTGTCGTAGTGCACGCCCGTGACCCACTGGGTGGCCAGCCACAGCCCGATTGCGCTGATCACCGCGCGCAGCAGAAATCCCATCATGGAGGTGCTCCCGTTCGGGTTTGTCGTTCCACGAAGACCTTCAGCCGCGCCATGGCCTGCAGCCAGCTGGTACGCAGCCGCCAGTACTGAGTATCCCACTCCGGGCTCCCCGGCACACCCGAGCCGAGCAGCCGCACGATCGTGCCGCCCGGCACCGGATCAAGTATGAAATCGTCCACCATGACGGTGTCGGCGCGCGGCAGCGCGCTCGCAGGCAGGTACAGGAGGCGCAGCCGCCGTTCCGGCTCGAACACATCGATCTGCGCCTCGAACTCGGTGACACGGTCGACGCTCGCACGGAACAGCCCTCCCTGCCGGGGAGTGATCGCCGCCCCGGGGGAGCACCAGCGCGGGAGTTGTGTCGGGTCGGTGAGCGCCAGCCACACCGCCTTGGTGTCGGCCAGAACGTCGACGCGGTGCGCGTACCCCCGCTCCCTGTCAGCCATGGGGGCATTGTGCCATTCTCGCCGCAAAAGCCGGAGGCCTCATGGCATACGTCCACCTGGTGATCGTACTGGCGCTGCTCGAGTTTCTGCTGTTCGGCTATGCCGTCGGGCGCGCCCGTACCCGCTACAAGGTGCCGGCACCCGCCATGAGCGGCCACGAGGTGTTCGACCGCTATTTCCGCGCACAGATGAATACGCTCGAGCAGCTCGTGGTGTTCCTGCCCTCCCTCTGGCTGTTCGCGCACTACATCAACGCCTGGGCCGCAGTGCTCCTCGGCCTGCTCTTCATCGTGGGACGGGCGTTGTATTTCCGGGGCTACGTGCAGGCCGCCGAATCGCGGCACGCCGGGTTCGTCCTCTCCGCCATTCCGAATGTCACGCTGCTGAGCGGCGCACTCATCGGTGTGAGCCGCGCCATCCTGCTCAGCTGACCTCACCGCGCCGCAGCGTTGCCATCAGCGGAATCAGCGAGACCGCGATGATGAGCAGTGTGACGAGCCCGAAGTGCTGCCTGACGAAGGGGATGTTGCCGAACAGGTACCCGCTCCACACGAACAGCAGCACCCAGGCGAAGCCTCCCACCAGGTTGTAGGCGGTGAAGCGCGCAAAAGGCATGCGCCCGACGCCGGCGACGAAGGGTGCACAGGTGCGCACGATCGGTACGAAGCGCGACAGGGTGACCGCCATGCCGCCGTGGCGGCGAAAGAACTCCTCAGTGCGGCGCAGGTATTCGACCTTGAGCCAGCGGTAGCGCCCCGAGAAGGCCGGCGGTCCGATGGCGCGCCCGATGCTGTAATTGACGGTGTTGCCGAGCACTGCGGCGGTGCCGAGCACCAGGCTCGCGAGCGGCGCGCGCAGCGTGCCGCTGGTGTCGACCGCGGCCAGCGCTCCCACCGCGAAGAGCAGCGAGTCCCCGGGCAGGAAGGGGGTCACGACGAGGCCGGTCTCGGCGAAGATCACGGCGAACAGGATCGGGTAGATCCACAGGTCGTAGTGCGCGAGCAGCTCGACCAGGTGCCGATCGAGGTGCAGAACGAGATCGATGAGCCACGCCAGCATGGCGCGGCAGGATAACGGGACGGCGGCCGCGGCGCTAAGGTACGACGGCGCGGCTCAGCACCGGCACGGCGCGCGGCGTGGGGACGCGTTCCTTCAGTACGGCGAGTGCCAGGCGCACGTCTGCATCGCGCTCGGTGAGCGGCCCCTGGGCCTTGTCGGCGCTCAGCTCGGCGGGTGGCTCGCCGGGACCGTCCTCGAGAACATCGGGCACGATGCCCTTGCCGTGGATCGAGGCGCCCGAGGGGGTGAAGTAGCGCGAGGTCGTCAGTTTCACCGCTCCGCCGTGTGAGAGCGGCAGCACCGTCTGCACCGAGCCCTTGCCGTAGGTCCTGCGTCCGACGAGGAGCGCCCTGCCGTGATCCTTGAGTGCCCCGGCGACGATCTCGGAGGCCGACGCCGAGGCGGCGTTGACGAGCACCACGATCGGCGCACCGTTGATGAGGTCACCGTGCGAGGCGTCCATGCGGAAGCGCGCCTCGGGCGTACGTCCGTCCGCCGTCACGATGACTCCCGAGCTCAGGAAGTCATCCGCGACCGCCACTCCCGCTTCGAGGACACCGCCCGGATTGTTTCTCAGATCGAGCAGCAGACCCTGTATTCCGCCAGGATTGTCGCGCTTGAGTCGCGAAATGGCGCGGGCAACGTCCTGTGCCGTCGTCTCGCTGAAGGAGGTGATCCGCACATAGCCG
>DASQRV010000278.1:0-6173 GCA_035642735.1 Steroidobacteraceae bacterium | reverse complement strand
GATCGGCTGCGTCGAGCTCGTCAACCGCCGCCCGAGCGGCCGCACCTTCCATCGCTATCTGAACCCGGAACGCGAGATCGACGACGGCGCGCTCGCCGTACACGGGATTGCGCGCACCGATCTCGACGGGCAGCCGCGCTTCGCCGAGATCGCTGAGGAGCTGCTGGTGTTCATCGGCGGCGCGGAGCTCGTCATCCACAACGCAGCCTTCGATGTCGCCTTTCTCGATGCGGAGCTCGCGCGGCTGCCGGGGGATCCGCGCCAGATCGCCGCGTTGTGTCAGGTGCTCGATACGCTGGCGCTGGCGCGCGAGCTGCATCCCGGGCAGCGCAACAGCCTGGATGCGCTCTGCAAGCGTTACGACGTCGATAACTCGGCGCGCGAGCTGCATGGCGCGCTACTCGATGCGCGCATTCTCGCCGATGTCTATCTGGCGATGACCGGCGGCCAGGGAGCGCTCGCGCTCTCGGAGGCCGAGGAGCCGGCTTACACGCAAAGCAGCGCGCGCACCGCGCGCACGCCGCTGCGGCTCGCCGTGCCGCTGCCGGTGCCGGCAGCGAGCCCCGCGGAGCTCGCCGCCCACGAGGTGATGCTCGCGGTGATCGCGCGCGCGAGCGGCGGGCGGGTACTGTGGGCGGTACTCGAGCCGCGCGATCCGGCGCTGCCGCTGCCCCATCCGGAAGATGCGCCGCAACGCTCGAGCGCCTGAGCCGCGGACAAGGAAGTAGTGATGCTGCGATTGCGCAAGTGCCGCATCGGCGTGGTGGGCCTTGGCTACGTCGGGCTGCCGCTGGCGGTGGAGTTCGGCAAGCACTTCGAGACGATCGGTTTCGATGTCAATCCCAAACGGGTGGCGCAGCTGCGTAAGGGGCGCGACAGTACCCTCGAGGTATCGCCCGAGGAGCTGCGTGCCGCGCAGCAGCTCACCTTCACCACCGATCTCGAGGGGCTGCGCCGCTGCCGGGTGTTCATCGTCACCGTGCCGACTCCGATCGATGGTTACAAGCGCCCGGATCTCTCGCCGCTGGTACGCGCCAGCGAGAGCGTCGGGACGGTGCTCTCCAGGGACGCGGTGGTAATCTACGAGTCGACCGTGTACCCCGGATGTACCGAGGAAGTCTGCGTGCCGATCCTCGAGCGGGTGTCGGGCCTGAAGTTCAACCGCGATTTCTTCGCCGGCTACAGTCCCGAGCGCATCAATCCAGGGGACAAGGAGCACCGCCTCACCACCATCACCAAGGTGACCTCCGGCTCCACGCCCGAGGTCGCGGAGTTCGTCGACCAGCTGTACGGCAGGATCGTCGCGGCTGGAACGCACAAGACCTCCAGCATCCGCGTGGCGGAAGCCGCCAAGGTGATCGAGAACACGCAGCGCGATGTCAACATCGCGCTCATCAACGAGCTGGCGCTGATCTTCAATCGCCTCGGAATCGATACGGAGGAGGTGTTGCAGGCTGCCGGCAGCAAGTGGAACTTCCTGCCCTTCCGGCCGGGACTGGTGGGTGGGCACTGCATCGGCGTCGATCCCTACTACCTCACGCACAAGGCGCAGGAGATCGGCTACCACCCCGAGATGATCCTCGCCGGCCGGCGCCTGAACGACAACATGGCGCTGCATGTCGCCGCGCAGATCACCCGCCTCATGGCAGCCAAGCGCATCCACGTGAAGGGTGCGCGGGTGCTGATGCTCGGCCTGACCTTCAAGGAGAACTGTCCCGATATCCGCAACTCGAAGGTCGTGGACGTGGTGCGCGAGCTGCGCAAGCAGGGCGCGCGCGTGGAGGTCTACGACCCGTGGGCGAATGCCGCCGAGTGCCGGCACGAATACGGGCTGAACCCGGTGCGCGCGCTGAAGCCGAATCGCTACGATGCGGCGGTCGTGGCGGTGGCCCACCGGCAATTCCGCGAGCTCGGTGCGCGTGGGGTGCGCCGGCTGTGCCGGCGCCGGCACGTGCTGTACGACATCAAGCACGTGTTTCCCGCCGCTGCGGTCGACGGACGGCTGTGAAGATCCTGGTGACCGGCGCCGCCGGCTTCATCGGTGCGCACACCGCGCAGCGCCTGCTCGATGCCGGCCACGAAGTCATCGGTCTCGACAACCTCAACGACTACTACGACGTCACGCTCAAGCAGGCGCGCCTGGCACGGCTCACCGCGCCGCGCTTCCGCTTCGTCAGGCTGGATCTCGCCGACGATGCCGCGATCGCCCAGCTGTTCGCGCGCGAGCGGTTCTCGCGCGTCGTGCACCTCGCGGCCCAGGCCGGAGTCCGTCACTCGCTCACGGAGCCGCACGCCTACGTGCGCAGCAACATCAGCGGCACGCTGAATATTCTCGAAGGCTGCCGCCACCACGGCGTCGAGCACCTGGTGTACGCCTCCACCAGCTCAGTGTACGGCGCCAACACCGACATGCCGTTTTCCGTGCACCGCATCGCCGATCATCCGCTGTCGTTCTACGGCGCCAGCAAGCGGGCCAATGAGCTCATGGCGCACAGCTACTCGGCGCTGTTCGCGCTGCCGACCACGGGGCTGCGCTTCTTCACCGTGTACGGCCCGTGGGGACGGCCGGACATGGCGCTGTTCACCTTCACGCGCAACATACTCGAAGGCCGCCCCATCGACGTGTACAACCGCGGGCACCACGCCCGCGATTTCACCTACATCGACGACATCGCCGAAGGGGTGGTGCGCGCCTGCGCACGCATCGCGCAGCCCGATCCGCACTGGGACAGCCGCTCGCCCGACCCGGCGACGAGCGCGGCGCCGTTCCGGCTCTACAACATCGGCAACCATCAGCCGGTGCAGCTCATGCGTTACATCGAGGTCATCGAAGAGTGCCTCGGGCGCAAGGCGCAGATGAACTTCCTGCCGCTGCAGCCGGGGGACGTGCCGGAGACCTTCGCCGACATCGACGACCTGGTGAGGGACGTCGGCTACCGGCCGGCGACGCCCATCGAGGTAGGTGTGCGCCGCTTCGTCGACTGGTACTGCGAGTACTACGGGGAGAAGCGCTGACGGACCGGGTTGCGGCACTTCGGCACGAGGCAAATGAATCCTTGATACCTTAGCGTTTGATTGAGGAGGGCGCAGCACCATGGGACTCGGCGGCATCAAACGAATCCTCGTTACCGGCGGTGCGGGTTTTTTGGGAAGCCACCTTTGCGACCGGCTGATTGCCGCCGGGCACGAAGTGATCTGTGTGGATAACTGCTACACCGGAACAAAAACCAACATCAGGCGATTGCTCGACAATCCGATGTTCGAGTTCATCCGGCACGATGTCACCTTCCCGCTCTATGTGGAAGTGGACGAGATTTACAATCTGGCGTGCCCGGCCTCACCGGTGCATTATCAGTTCGACCCGGTTCAGACGACCAAGACCTCGGTGCACGGGGCGATCAACATGCTCGGCCTGGCGAAGCGCGTCAAAGCGAAAATTCTGCAGGCATCCACGTCCGAGGTCTACGGTGATCCCGCCGTGCATCCGCAGACCGAGGCGTATTGGGGGAATGTAAATCCGATCGGGCCGCGCTCGTGCTACGACGAAGGCAAACGGTGCGCCGAGACGCTGTTCTTCGATTATTTCCGGCAACTTCATCTGCGCATCAAGGTCGCGAGAATTTTCAATACCTACGGACCAAGGATGCATCCCAACGACGGACGTGTCGTATCGAACTTTATAGTACAGGCCCTGAGGAACGAGCCGATAACGGTATTCGGTGACGGCTCTCAGACCCGCTCGTTCTGCTATGTCGACGACTTGATCGACGGTATGTGCCGCCTGATGAACAGTCGCGACGAAATCATCGGCCCTGTGAACCTCGGAAATCCGCGTGAGTTTACAGTTCGCGAGCTCGCAGAGACGATCATCAGGTTGACCGGCTCCTCATCTACGCTCGTGTTCAAACCGCTGCCGCAGGACGACCCCAGGCAGCGGCAGCCGGATATATCGCTTGCTAGAGAACAGCTGAAATGGGAACCGAAGATCCCGCTCGAGCAGGGCCTGATGCAGACGATTGGGTATTTCAGTGCCATGCTGCGGAACGGCTGATGAATCGACTTCAAAGTCGCAGCCTACGGCCTGACCAGGCGCCCGGCACGACTCGCTGCTAAGATGCCCTCCCTTGCGCTGGAGCCTTAGCGTGAGCCCGCCCAAATCCGCACCTGCCATGCATGTGCCGCTCCTTGATCTGAAGCCGCAGTATCAGCCGCTCGCAGCCGAGATCCAGGCAGCCATCGAGCGCGTCTGCGCGAGTCAGCACTTCATTCTCGGCCCCGCAGTGCGCGAGCTCGAGGCGAGCGTCGCGGCCTACTGCCAGTGCCGCCATGCGATCGGCGTCTCCTCCGGCACCGATGCGCTGCTGCTCGCCCTCATGGCGCTCGGCATCGGCGCAGGCGACGCGGTGGTCACGAGCCCCTTCACCTTCTTCGCCACCGCCGGCACCATCGCGCGTACCGGAGCGCGGCCGCTGTTCTGCGACATCGATCCGCTCACCTTCAACCTGAGCCCCACGGCGGTCGCCGAGCTCCTCGAGCGCCAGTGCGAGCGGCGTGCCGGCGAGCTCGTCCATCGCGGCAGCGGCACACGCGTACGCGCCCTCATGCCGGTGCACCTGTATGGCCAGCTCGCCGACATGGTGCCGCTCATGGAAACGGCCCGCCGCTACGGCCTGAAGGTGATCGAGGACGCGGCACAGGCGATCGGCGCGGCGGACGAGAAGCAGCACCGTGCCGGCAGCTTCGGGGATGTCGGCTGCCTGTCCTTCTTTCCCACCAAGAATCTCGGCGCCTTTGGCGATGCCGGCATGTGCGTCACCAACGATGCCGCGCTCGCCGAGCGCATGGAGGTGCTGCGTGTGCACGGCGGCAAGCCGAAGTACTACCACGCCCTCATCGGCGGCAATTTCCGCATCGATGAGCTGCAGGCGGCCGTCCTCAACGTGAAGCTGCCCCACCTCGATGCATGGACGGCCGCGCGCCAGAGGAACGCTGCGTTCTACGACGCCGCGTTCGCGCGTGCGCAGCTCGGCAGCGCACTGCGCACCCCGCACGTACAGCCGGGGGTGCGGCACATCTTCAATCAGTACGGGGTGCGGGTGCGCGACCGTGACGCGCTGCGTCAGCACCTTACGGACGCCGGCGTCGGCACCGAGATCTACTATCCCGTGCCGCTGCACCTGCAGCAATGCTTCGCCTATCTCGGGCACCGGAGCGGCGACTACCCGCTCTCCGAGCAGGCCGCGGCGGAGACGCTCGCGCTGCCGATCTATCCGGAGCTCACCGAAACGCAACTACAATACGTCGTCGACTCGATCGCCGCGCACTACCGCAACTGAGCCGCGGGCGGGGGTGTGGCTCGAGGCCGCACCGCCGCCCCCCGCCGGTCAAGGAGAGCACCGATGACACTCACCGTGAATCCCGGACCGCAGACGCCGGTGTGGGCCGAGCTCGCCGCGCAGGCCGCCCGGCTGATCATCGTGCCGGTGCCGGAGCTCTTCGAGCGCGATCCGCGGCGCTTCGAGCGCTTCTCGCGCGAGCATGCCGGGCTGCTGATGGATTTCTCGCGCCAGCGGCTCGATGAGATCACGCTCGCGAAGCTCTGCCAGCTCGCCGACGCCGTGGCACTGCGCGAGCGCATCGAGGCGATGTGGCGCGGCGAGCACATCAATATCACCGAGAACCGCGCCGTGCTGCACATCGCGCTGCGGCAGCCGCCGGGCGCGGGGATCGGCGGCGCGGAGATCGAGAAGCAGGTGATGGCGGAGCGCACGCGCATGCTCGGTTTTGCAGAGGGTGTGCGCACGGGCCGCATCCGGACCAGCGGAGGTGAGCCCTTCCGCCTGGTGGTCAATATCGGCATCGGCGGTTCGGACCTGGGGCCCGCCATGGCGGTGCAGGCGCTGCACGCATTCACCGCGGGCGCCCCGCGCTGCGAATTCGTTTCCAACATCGACGGCGTGTACCTGGCGCAGGTGCTGGCGTCCGCGGATCCCGCCACCACGCTCTTCATCGTCTGCTCCAAGACCTTTACCACGCTCGAGACGCTCACCAACGCGCGTACCGCGCGCGCCTGGCTCGTAGCAAGCCTCGGCGAGCGCGCGGTGCCGCAGCACTTCGCGGCCGTGTCGGTCAACACGCCGGCGATGAACGAGTTCGGTGTGCATCCCGAATAC
>DASQRV010000277.1:0-2601 GCA_035642735.1 Steroidobacteraceae bacterium | reverse complement strand
CTCAAACGCGCTCACCGGCGCTGATGCGTACAAGCCGCTCCAGTAGGAGGGAACTTACAACAGAAAGCTCGGGGATCGACGCGGGCACGGGTAGGCAGCCACTAACTTGCTGTGGGTTGTCAGGAACGACACGACGCGTGGGTCAACACGCGGGCCTCGCGATAGAAGCCGGAGCTCCACAGCTCCCAGCGTTTCAGCCGGAACAAGTAGATGCTCGTGATGACGCGACTTGCCGGGGCGGGCAACACTCACTTTGAGTGTGACACGCGCGCCGGCCGGAGCTGACAGCGAACCACCGGGTCACTCGACGACGCGACCAAACTCAAAAGCCCCGTCAACTGCGGGGCTTTTTTCTTTGCCGGTCGCCGTTGATGTTGACACTCAATCGATGCGGAGATAGTTGAGTATTCCCCGCGCCGCCTCGCGCCCCTCGAACACCGCGGTCACCACCAGGTCCGAGCCGCGCACCATGTCACCGCCCGCAAACACCTTCGGGTTCGTGGTCTGAAAGGCATTCTGCGCCCCGGCCGACACCCGCACGCGGCCGCCATCGTGCAGGCGGATGCCGTGGTCGGCGAACCAGGATGGCGGACTCGGCAGGAAGCCGAAGGCGATGATCACCGCGTCCGCCGGCACGATCTGCTCGGAGCCGGGAAGCGGCTGCGGCACACGGCGCCCGCGCGCATCGGGTGCGCCGAGGGTGGTTTCCACGAGCTTCACCCCCTCCACCCGCTCCGCGCCGACGATCTCGATCGGCTGACGATTGAAGAGAAACTCGACGCCTTCCTCGCGACTGTTCTTGTAGTCGCGCCGTGAGCCGGGCATGTTGTTCTCATCGCGCCGGTAAGTGCAGGTGACACTGTGCGCGCCCTGGCGGATCGCGGTGCGGTTGCAGTCCATGGCGGTGTCGCCGCCCCCCAGTACCAGCACGCGCTTACCGGCCATGCTGACGAGCTCGTGCGCGGCGCCCTCGAAGCCGAGCTCGTGTCTGATGTTTGAAATGAGATACGGCAGGGCCTCGTAGACCCCGGGCAGGTCCTCCCCCGCAAACCCGCCCCTGACGGAAGTGTAGGTGCCCATGCCGAGAAACACCGCGTCGTACTCACTGAGCAGCTGACCGAAGGCGAGGTCCCGGCCGATCTCGCAGCCGAGGCGGAATTCGACCCCCATGCCTTCGAGCAGCGCGCGGCGCGTCTCGACGACGTCCTTCTCGAGCTTGAAGGGAGGAATCCCGAAAGTGAGCAGCCCGCCGATGCGTTCGTGACGCTCGAACACGACCGGCTGCACCCCGTTGCGCACCAGCACATCCGCGCACGCCAGCCCCGCCGGGCCCGCACCGACCACCGCGACGCGCTTGTCGGTCGCCTGCACGTGCGACATGTCGGGCTTCCAGCCCTGCTTCAGCGCTTCATCGGTGATGTACTTCTCGATCGCACCGATGGAGACCGCACCAAGTCCGTCATTGAGCGTGCAGGCGCCTTCGCACAGCCGGTCCTGGGGGCAGATGCGCCCGCAGACCTCGGGGAGTGAGTTCGTTTTGTGCGAAAGCTCCGCCGCCTCGAACAGGTTCCCCTCCTCGATGAGCTTCAGCCAGTTGGGGATGTAGTTGTGCACCGGGCACTTCCATTCGCAGAACGGATTGCCGCAGGCGAGACAGCGGCCGGCCTGCTGCGCGGCGCTAACGGCGTCGAAGCTCGCGTAGATCTCGCGGAAATTGCCGACGCGCGCTTCGACTGCCGCCTTGGCGGGCTCGGCGCGCGGGATGTCGAGGAACTGCAGGTTCTTGTCGACCATGATGGCTTCGGCGCTCAGGCGGCGCGGCGCAGGTTTTCGATGAGCGAATCGATGGAGGCGGCCTTGGGCTTCACTACCCAGAACTTCGGCAGGAAGGTGCGCAGGTCGCCGGCTATCTCCGCGGCCCAGACGCTGCCGGTTGCGGCAACGTGGCGCTCGAGGAGCGACTCGAGGTGCTGCACGTGCGACTGCATGGCCTCCGGATGTATGCGGCTGATGTCGATCAGCTCGTGGTCGTAGCGGTCGACGAAATTGCGCTCGAGGTCGAGCACGTAGGCGAAGCCACCGGTGAAGCCGGCCCCGAAGTTGACGCCGGTGCGCCCGAGCACGCACACCGCCCCGCCCGTCATGTATTCGCAGCAGTGATCGCCGGCGCCTTCGATCACCGCCACCGCGCCCGAGTTGCGCACGGCGAAGCGCTCGCCGGCGACCCCGGCTGCATACAGCTCCCCGCCCGTGGCACCGTACAGGCAGGTGTTGCCCATGATGATGGTGTCGCGCGCGGCAAAGCGCGCGCTCGCAGGATGACGCAGCACGATCCTGCCGGCCGCCATGCCCTTGCCGACGTAGTCGTTGGCATCGCCCTCGAGGTACAGGTGCAACCCGCCCGCGTTCCACACGCCGAAGCTCTGCCCGGCGTGGCCGCTGCAGCGCACCGTCAGCGGAGCGTCTTCCATGCCGTAGTTGCCCCAACGGCGCGCGATCTCGCCCGACAGCCGTGCGCCGATCGAGCGGTGATAGTTGCAGAGCTGGTAGTGCCATTCGCCGCCGCTGCGCGCACAGATGGCCGGCAGCATGTCACGCACC
>DASQRV010000276.1:0-7253 GCA_035642735.1 Steroidobacteraceae bacterium | reverse complement strand
GGAACCTCACCCCGCGCGCACGCATCGTCGCGGCGGCCACCGCCGGGGTCGAGCCGCGCATCATGGGGATGGGACCCGTGCCGGCGACGCGCAAGGTGCTCGCGCTCGCGCGGCTTTCGCTGGCACAGCTGGATGTGATCGAGCTGAACGAGGCCTTCGCCTCCCAGGCGCTCGCGGTGCTGCGCGAGCTCGGGCTCCCTGACGATGCGGCGCACGTGAACCCCAACGGCGGGGCGATCGCGCTCGGCCACCCGCTCGGCGCATCCGGCGCGCGCCTCGCGACCACCGCCACCTGGCAGCTGCAGGCGAGCGGCGGCCGCTACGCGCTCTGCACCATGTGCATCGGGGTCGGGCAGGGTATCGCGCTCGTCCTCGAGCGCGTCTGAGACGCGACCCGCGCCGCGCTGCGACGGACGGTGTTGGAACCTGTCAGCTCAACTGAAGGGCAACGGCGCTCCCGCCGGCGTCGCCGCGCCCCACGGCAGGTGATCGAGATCGAGATTCCCGCCGGAGATGATGATGCCGATGCGCTGGCCCCGGAACGCGGGCGGCGCATCGAGCAGCGCCGCGTACGGCACCGCACCCGAGGGCTCGACCACGATCTTCATCACTTCCCACAGCTGACGCATGGCGCGCACGATCGCCTCGTCGGTCACGGTGATGATGTCTTCGACCCGGCGGCGGATCTCCGCGAACGGATGCTCACCGATCGTCGCGCGCAGCCCGTCCGCGATGGTGTTGGGATGCGCGACCGGCACGATCCTTCCTGAGCGCAGTGAGCGTGCGGCATCGTCCGCGCCGGCCGGCTCGACGCCGATCACCCGGATCGCGGGCGCGAGCGTTTTGGCCGCCACCGCGCACCCGGAGAGGAGCCCACCGCCGCCCACCGGACACAGCAGCACCTCGACATCGGGGACCGCGCGCAGCAGCTCGACCGCCGCGGTTCCCTGGCCGGCCATCACGAGAAGATCGTCGTAGGGGTGAATGAGCGTCGCGCCGGTCGCCGCCAGAACTTCCCGGACCGCGCTCTCGCGCGCCGCCTGGGTCGGCGGGCACCAGGTGATCTCCGCGCCATAGCGGGCGACGGCGGCACGCTTGGCCTGCGCGGTGTTGTCCGGCATGACGACGTAGGCACGGCTGCCGCGCAGCGCCGCGGCGCGCGCGAGAGCCGCGCCATGGTTGCCGGAGGAATGGGTCGCGACGCCGCGCTGCGCCTGGGTTGCCGACAACGCAAACACCGCGTTGGTGGCGCCACGCGCCTTGAAGGCGCCACCCTTCTGGAAATTCTCGCACTTGAAAAAGAGTCGTGCGCCTGTCAGCTCATCGAGCGTGCTGCTCGTGAGCACGGGCGTGACGTTCACCTTGCCGGCGATGCGCTCGCGTGCCTCCTCGATGAGCGGCCAGGTGAGGCCGGTTGGCGTGCTCGACATGACGGCCGAGCATGGGGAGCGCGCGGCAGGGGGTCAAGCCGCATCGCGCGCCAGGTAATGGTGAATTGGGACTCCCTCTCAGGGGCGCGGCGCGCGCGCCGCGATGGTGCTGCTGCCGTGTGTGGCGTCGAGCCGTGAGAGCGCCGCGTTGACATCGACGGGCGGCACCGCGGCGGCAGCCACCGCGCCGGTGGGACCTTCGAGGAGCGAGACGAGCGTGGCGGTTGGCAGTCGCGTCGGCGAGGCCGACACGAGCAGCGCCAGCACGGCGGTGATCTCGGCGGCGGCGACCGACGTGCCGGACTCGAAGTCGAACTCGCCGCCCGGACGCAGCGTCAGGACGTGTTGCGAGGGCGCCGCGAGCGCCCCGGCAGGCAGCGGCTGCTCGGTTCCCGCGGCGGTGATGACGCCGCGTATCGCGGTCGGGAAGGGCGCCTCGGCGGGTGCGGCGGCACCGACGAAAGTCACACCGCTCCTCAACCCCGTCTGCACGAGGGCCGTGAGCAGGGGATCTGCGGGGCCCGCAAAACTCAGATTCACGATGGACGCGCCCGAGGCGAGCGCGGCAGCGAGGGCGCGTGCCAGCGTGAACGTGTTGCACGAGGCGGCATCGCTCCCCGGAGCGAGCTGCCAGCACGCCTCGAACACCTCGATTTGCGCGCGCGGCGCGATGCCGACGATGCCGATGTGATTGTTGGCGACCGCGGCGATCAGCCCCGCCATCGCCGTGCCGTGCCGCAGCAAGGCGCCGGAGGTCGGCCGATCGATGAAGGAGCGGCTGTGCACGCTCGCGCCGCGCAGATCCGGATGGTCGAGATCGACGCCGGTATCGATGAGCGCAATGCGGACGCCCGCGCCCTGCGTGCGCTCGTGCGCACGGGCGATGCCGAGCGACCTCATGTTGGTCTGCAGGTCGTAGAGAGGGTCGTTGTAGGGGGCGGGCGCCGTGACCGCCGCGCCCGCCGTCGTGAGAGTGTGGAACTCCTGCAGCGGCTGCGCTAACGCGACGCGCGGATCTTTGGCGAGCTGCGCGAGCACATCGGCCACCGCGTGGCCGTCGGCGAGCTCGAACACCACGCAGTGCATCGACAGCACCTGGATCGGCCAGCTCGTCACCTCGCGCAGGGCATAGGCTGCCGCAACGCTGCGCGCCTGCCGCTGCGCGCTTTGCCCGACGCGGTAGCCGGTGCCCCCGTAACGGCTGCCGGTGGTTCCGGCGGGACCGGGAGCGGCGAGCGGCTCATTGGCGAACGCGACCACGATCCGCGCGAGCGGCGCACCGGCATCGGCCGGCGCCGCCGCGAGCACGAGGCCGGCGGCCATCAGGAGCCAGAGCGCGGTGCGCGATGCGGGACGCATCAGGGTTGCGGCGGGCCGTGCGGCAGCGTCTCCGCTGCGGCGGTGCCCGCAAGCGGCTCGACCCAGCGCACCCGCGCATCCGCGCGCAGCCGCACGGCGAGCGCGCGCAGCGCGGGCCTCGCATCCGCAGCATTCGCGGCAGTGGCGGCGGGGACGACGCCGAAGATGCCGGTCGCGTCGGGACCCTCGACCACCCGGGCGCCGGCGTTGCGCAGGGCATCGCCGACATCGGCAATCGGGAGCGAGGGGACGAACGCGACGTGCAGTGCTGTCGAGGTCTCGGGGACCGAGGTGTAGGTGTTATATCGCGGCTGGGACCAGCGGTAGGTCGTGGCCGCGAGCCCGGCCACGCCCACGAGCAGCAGGAAGCTCGCTGCCCAGGCAAGTCCGGGAGGTCGCCACGCGGAGCTGTGCCGCGCCGTGAGGCGCAGAGGCGCCGGCGACGGCTCGGCCGGCGTCGCCGGGGTGAGGCCATCGATGCGATCCATGAGCTTGCGGAAGGAGGGAGCTGGCGCGTAAGTGACCCGCTCGGGCTCGGTCAACACATCACACAGCCTTCGCTGCAGCGCGACTTCCCGCGTGCACAGCGCACAGCCGCGCACGTGCTCCTCGACCCGCAGGCGCTCCGCTCCCGAGAGCCGGCCGTTGGCGAGCCAGGGGAGCGACAGCCACGCGTCCTGATGAGAGCAGGCGTCCGTCATGTGGGCCTGCGCTCCGGCTTTGCGGCGCTGCTCGCTCGGGCGCTGCCATCGACGCTCTCGCCCGTGGGCGTCGCGAGCTGCGGCAGCAGGCGCTGCAGCTTGGCACGCGCGTGGAAAAGCCGCGTCTTCACGGTGTTGACCGGGCAGTCCATGATGGTCGCGATCTCCTCACACGAGTATCCGAGCTCGTAGCAGAGTTCCACCGCGAGCCGCTGTTCGACGGGCAGCTCGGCGAGCGCCCGTGTGAGCCAGTCGCGCAGCTCTTCGGTACCCGCTGGCTCCTCGTCCGTTGGTGGGAGGAACTCAGCCTGCAGGTTCTTCTCCGCGAGTCGCGCCGATGAGCGGAATGCGTTCCGCGCCTTGCGATACGCGATCCCGAGGATCCAGGTCGAGGGCTGCGAATCGCCGCGGAAGCTCTTCGCCTTGCGCCACACCACCCAGAAGGTGTCGTTGACGACCTCCTCGGCGATGTCATAACGGCGCGTGAGGCGTGTCAGGAAACGCGCCAGACGGCGGTGATAGAGGTAATAAAGCTCCTCGAACGCCTTGCGGTCGCCCTCACCGACGCGCGCGATCAGGTCCATCTCGTGCGCAATGCCGGTCGCTCCGCGATAGGTCGGCTGTGCCATGCCCGGGTCGTTGCCGCTATTTGCCTTCACTTACACGCTCTCTTGCGGTAAGTGTCCCCCGCACGTCCGGGGGTTTAATTCCCTTCAGCCCTAATATGCTCGGCACGGCGGGGCGGGTCAAAAGCGCCACGCCACGCTTGCGGCAAAGCGATCGTCGGCGCTCGGGTAGGGCACGAGCGCGTTGGCCTTCTCGCCGGTGAGGTAATAGCCGATCTCCACTCGCCAGCGGCGGTGCTCCCAGGCGAGCCCGGCGTTGCCGTACGCGTAGCCGTACGCGGAGTAGACCCCTGGGCCGGTGCCGGTGACGTGGTAGTAGCCGGCGCCGCCGGTGAGAAAGAACCCTTTGCCGAGGAGCCACTGCACGCTCGTGTCCGCGACGAACGCGGGGGCGCGGCTGAGGCGCTCCTCGAACCAATAACGCACCGCGCCGGGGATGGCGGTGAAAGAGACACTCCAGAAATCGAGGTAGGTCACCGCGACACTGATCTCCTGATAGTCGTCGGAGACTTCCTGCTGACCACCGAGCAGGTAGTGGGCGCGCCCGCTCACCGAAGTGCTCCACGCCTCGCTCAGGTCGAAGCGGTGGCCGAGGTAGATGTCGAGCTCGTAGTTGGCGTACGGCTCGAGATTGCTGTCGCGCGTCGAGCCCCAGACGCCGAGGTACGTGCCGTCAGCGCTCGCGACGTGCAGGTCGGCCTGAAACGCAGCTTCGTTGTTGCTGCTCGAGACTCCGCGATAAATGTAATCGCTCGTGAGGACGAGACTGCCGCCGAAGCTCAGACCGCGCAGACCCTCGGCCGCCGCCGGTCCCGCGGCCATGCCGGCCAACAGGAGCCACGGCAGAAGCCAGCGCGCCCGCGTGGGCCCTGGACGATGCAAGCCGTGCTCACGGTTGAAGCGGCGAGACATAAGCGCAGCGTATTCCCGTCATTCCGCCAACCATATAGACGCCTTTAGGTACCGGCCCGACGTATACTTACTCCCTTATGGAGAGTTTACCGTCCGAGCAGACTGCCACCGTCCGACACATCGTGGCGCAGCACCGTGAGAGACCGGGCCCGCTCCTCGAAGTACTGCACGCCGTCCAGGCCGCCTTCGGCTACGTCCCGGCAGGGGCGGTCCCCGTGGTCGCCGAGGAACTGAACCTCTCGCGGGCGGAGGTCCACGGGGTCGTCACTTTTTATCACTTCTTCCGGCGCACGCCGCCCGGCGCGCACACCGTGAGCTTGTGCCAGGCGGAGTCCTGTCAGTCAATGGGCGCGGAGGCCCTCGCCGAGCACGCGCAGAAGCGTCTCGGAATCGAGTTTCACCAGACGACGGCCGACGGGCGGTTCTCGCTCGAGCCGATCTACTGCCTCGGTAACTGCGCCTGCTCGCCGGCCGCGATGATCGATGGGCGACTGTATGGGCGGGTGACGCCCGAAGCATTCGATGCCCTCATTGCACAAGGTTCGACCACGGAATGACGACGGTTTACGTTCCAGGGGACGCGGGCGCACTGTCGGTCGGCGCCGGCCAGGTCGCCGCAGCGATCAGCGCCGAGGCGAAGCGCCGCGGCGTCGCGGTCGAGCTCGTGCGCAACGGCTCGCGCGGTGCTTACTTCCTCGAGCCGCTCGTCGAGGTGCAGACGGCGCGTGAGCGTTGTGCGTATGGCCCGGTGCGCGCGGCCGATGTGCCATCGCTCTTCGCGGCGGATTTCCTGAACGCCGGAACCCATCCGCTCTCGCTCGGGCTCACCGATTCGATCCCCTGGCTCAAGAGCCAGCAGCGTCTCACCTTCGAGCGCGTCGGGGTCATCGATCCCGCGAGCGTTGCGGATTATGTGAAGCACGGCGGTTACCGGGGGCTCGAGCGTGCGCTGGCGCTCGCCGGCGGCGAGATCGTGCAGGCCGTGACGGCCTCGGGGCTGCGCGGCCGCGGCGGCGCCGCCTTCCCGACCGGGATCAAGTGGAAAACCGTGCTGGATCAGAGCACGCGCACGAAGTACGTCACCTGCAACGCCGATGAGGGCGATTCCGGCACCTTCTCCGACCGCATGGTGATGGAGGGCGATCCGCTCTCGCTCATCGAGGGCATGACCATCGCCGGGATCGCGGTCGGCGCCACGCAGGGCTATATCTACCTGCGCGCCGAGTATCCGCACGCGCACGCCGCGCTGAAGACCGCGATTGCCGCGGCCTACCAGGCGCGCTACCTCGGGGCGGACGTCGCCGGCAGCGGCAAGCGCTTCGACCTGGAGGTGCGGCTCGGGGCCGGCGCCTACATCTGCGGTGAAGAGACCTCGATGCTCGAGAGCCTCGAGGGCAAGCGCGGCGAGATCCGCGTACGTCCCCCGCTTCCGGCCATCAAGGGCCTCTTCGGGCAGCCGACGATCGTCAACAACGTGGTGACGCTCGCGTCCGTGCCCTGGATCCTGGCGCACGGCGCGGAAGCCTACGCCAACTTCGGTCAGGGCAAGTCGCGCGGCACGCTGCCGATACAGCTCGCCGGGAACATCCGCCGCGGCGGGCTCGTCGAACGGGCATTCGGCCTCACACTGAGAGAGCTGCTGTACGATATCGGTGGTGGCACCGCGACCGGCCGGCCGATCCGCGCGGTCCAGGTCGGCGGGCCGCTCGGCGCCTACATTCCGACCAGGGACTTCGATACCGCGGTGGACTACGAGGCGCTCGCGGGTATCGGCGCGATGCTCGGACACGGCGGCATCGTGGTGTTCGACGACACGGTCGACATGGCGCGCATGGCGCGCTACGCGATGGAGTTCTGCGCCATCGAGTCCTGCGGCAAGTGCACTCCGTGCCGCATCGGCTCGACGCGCGGGGTCGAGGTCATCGACCGCATCCTCGCCGGCATCGACGGGGAGCGGAACGTGCGGCTGCTGGAAGAGCTGTGCGAGACCATGGTGCAGGGGTCGCTGTGCGGGCTGGCGGCATGGCGCCCTTTCCCGTGCAGAGCGCGTTGAAACACTTCAGGGAAGACTTTCGCGCGCGAGTTTGAGAGCGCGCGAGCGAGGCTTTAGCAATGTACGCGATAGATTACGAAGACTTCGGCACGCCGCCGCCGGTGAACGGTGAGAAAGGCGCTGCTGCCGACGTCACCGTCGAGATCGATGGCCATCCCGTCACGGTGCCGGA
>DASQRV010000275.1:0-4050 GCA_035642735.1 Steroidobacteraceae bacterium | reverse complement strand
CGGGCACGGCCGAGATCGAAGGGCCGACCGTGGAGCAGCCGGCATTGCCAGGCGGGTACCAGCCCACCATCCGCCAGAAACTCGAGAAGGCAATGCGCAAGGGCCCCTCGGATGCCACCGCGGAGGTCGCCATCGATGATCTCGGGCTCGATGTGGGCGGTGTCGACACGGTCGATCAGCCCGGACCCACGACGGCTGCGGCATCGAGCCCCGATGCACCGACGCTGGTGGCGGGACTGGATGATCGCTCGCGCAGGGTGATGGAGGACGCGCACACGCGCGCCGCCACCGAGGAGAACCCCGCGATCGCGAGCACCGGCGCCTGGCAGTTCGATCAGAACGAGCTCGAGGCGGCGCTGACCCAGACGAGCGCGGCGCTCGATCCCGCGAGCACCGCGCGCCTCGCGGCGCTGCGCGGCCACGGCGTCGATGTGGACCTGAGCGATGCCACCGGCACGCACGCTGTGACCGCGACGGATGTGGATCTCGATGTCGGGACCGCGACCGGGACGCACGGCAACGGCCGGCTCGATCTCGATGTCGGCACGGCCACGGTGCCAGATGCGGCCTTCGCCGCCACGCAACGGCTCGCCTCCGAGGAGCTGGCGCTGCCGGATCTCGAGCCGGTGACCATGAGCGAGGTGGGTACCAAGCTCGACCTGGCCCGCGCCTACATGGACATGGGTGATCCCGACGGCGCACGCAACATCCTCGAGGAAGTGCTCCACGAAGGCTCCGCCGCGCAGAAGCAGGAAGCGCAACGTCTGATGGAGTCGCTCCCCTAGTCCATTGGCCAAAATCGCAGGAAGCGATTTTGGCGGACATCAGCTCCGTTGCCGCCGGCGAAAGGCGTGACTTTCGCCGGCTGTGCCCAAAGGGATCCGCTGCTGAGAATCGCCGTTGGCATCGAATACGATGGCAGCGCCTACGCCGGCTGGCAGGCGCAGGCGGCCGTGCCGACGTTGCAGCAGGTGACCGAGCGTGCCCTGGGGCGCGTGGCGGATGAACCGGTCAGCCTCACCTGCGCCGGCCGCACCGATGCCGGGGTCCACGCGCACGGCCAGGTCGCACATTTCGACACGCACGCCCGGCGCAGCATCCGCGGCTGGGTGCTCGGCGCCAACAGCGAGCTGCCGGCGGACGTGAGCGTCTCGTGGGCCCTGCCGGTGCCGGCGCACTTCCACGCCCGCTACTGTGCCGAGGCGCGCACCTATCGCTACCTCATCTCGAACCGTCTCGCCCGGCCGGCATTGCTGGCCGCGCGCACCGCCTGGATCCACCGCCCCCTCGATCACGAGCGCATGTGCGAGGCGGCGCAGACGCTGCTCGGCGAGCACGACTTCAGCGCCTTTCGCTCGGCCGAGTGCCAGGCGAAATCACCGGTCCGGCGCATGGAGCGCATCACCGTCGGGCGGCTCGGCGACGCCGTGGTGATCGAGGCAACCGCCAACGCCTTCCTGCACCACATGATGCGCAACATCGCCGGGCTCCTGATCGCCATCGGTCGCGGCGATCTCCCCGTCAGCTTCGCGCGCGAAGTGCTCGGCGGGCGCGACCGCACACGCAATGCCGCGACCGCCCCGGCGGCCGGCCTCTATCTGCTGGCGGTGCGCTACCCGGCGGCCTTCGCGCTGCCCGCGCCGCGGGCACCCGGGGTGTTCCTTGACTGATCGGCTATGATGAACCGATGACCTGGTTCGACAAGATCATGCCCTCGCGCATCAAGACCGAGCGGCGCACGCGCTCGGTGCCGGAGGGTCTGTGGATCAAGTGCCCGGCGTGCGACGCCGTGCTCTACCGTGCCGAGCTCGAGCGCAATCTCTATGTGTGCCCGAAGTGCAGCCACCACATGCGCATCGGGGCGCGCGACCGGCTCGAGCGATTCCTCGACCCAGGCTCCCCGGCCGAGATCGGCGCGGCGATCGCCCCCGAGGACCCCCTGAAATTCCGCGACAGCAAGCGCTACCGCGACCGCCTCGCGCAGGCCCAGAAGGCCACCGGCGAGAGCGATGCGCTGGTGGTGCTCGCCGGGACGTTGCACGCGCTGCCGATCGTCGCGTGCGCCTTCGAGTTCCAGTTCCTCGGGGGCTCGATGGGCTCGGTGGTCGGTGAGCGCTTCAAGCGCGGCGTCGACCACTGCATCGCCGAGGGACGCCCGCTCGTCTCCTTCTCCGCCAGCGGTGGGGCGCGCATGCAGGAGGCGCTCTACTCGCTCCTGCAGATGGCGAAGACCGCGGCGGCGCTGTCGCGCCTCGCACAGGCGCATCTGCCGTTCATCTCGGTGCTGACGGACCCGACGACCGGGGGCGTCTCGGCGAGTCTCGCCTTGCTCGGCGACCTGAACCTCGCCGAGCCGAAGGCGCTCATCGGCTTTGCCGGCCCGCGCGTCATCCAGCAGACCGTGCGCGAAACGCTCCCCGAGGGCTTCCAGCGCAGCGAGTTCCTCCTCGATCACGGGGCGATCGACATGATCGTCGATCGCCGCGAGATGCGCGACAAGGTGGCGGCACTGCTGCGTCTGCTGCTGAAGCTGCCGGCCGCGGCTGCCTGACGCGCACCTCGCGCCCGCCGAAGGCCGATGCCTACGCTTGCCGAGTGGCTCTCGCTGCAGGAGTCGGTGCACCCGCAAAGCATCGACATGGGCCTCGAGCGCGTCAGCCGCGTCGCCGCCGAGCTCGGCATCGCCGCCCCCGCGTTTCCGGTCATCACCGTCGCCGGCACCAACGGCAAGGGCTCGGTGGTCGCGCACCTGGAGGCGCTCCTCACCGCGCTCGGTGCGCGCACCGGGGTCTTCACCTCGCCGCACCTCGTGCGCTACAACGAGCGCATCCGCGTCGCCGGCAGCGAGGCCACCGACGCCGAGCTCATCGCGGCCTTCGAGCGTATCGAGGCGGCACGTGGCGCTACCACGCTCACCTTCTTTGAATACAACACCCTCGCGGCCCTCGCGATCTTCGCGCGCGCCCGGGTGGAGGTCGCCGTGCTCGAAGTCGGCCTGGGCGGACGACTCGATGCCACCAATCTCGTGGCTGCGGATGCGGCCGTGCTGGCCTCGGTCGGTTTCGATCACCGCGAGTGGCTCGGTGACACCCTCGAGCTGATCGGTGCCGAGAAGGCCGGCATCTTCCGTGGCCACCGTCCGGCCGTGCTCGGTACGCCGCAGATGCCGGCGAGTGTCTACGAGGCGATCGCCCGGGTCGGAGCACGCGCCGTGGTGGCCGAGCGCGATTTCTCATGGCAGAGCGGTGTCGCGGGCTGGGACTACCGCGGGCTCGCGCTGACGCTCCGGTCCTTACCCCCCTCGGCGCTCGCGGGCGCTATCCAGTACCGTAATGCTGCCACCGCGATCGCCGCGCTCGAGGCGTTGCGCTTGAGCGAGACAGCGCTTCCTAAGGTCCGCCCGCTCGCCGCGCGGCTTGCGGCGCTCAACGAGCACGCCGTGGTCGCAGCGCTTCCGTGCGTGCGTCTCCCTGGGCGCTTCCAGATCATTCCCGGGAAGGTGGAGTGGATCCTGGACATCGCGCACAACGAGCCCGCCGCGCGGGTGCTCGCGGCACAGCTGCGCGAGCGGCCGCTGCCGCAGAGCCCCGCAGGCGCGGGGCGCACCTTTGCCGTGATCGGCGTGCTCGCCGACAAAGATGCCGCGGCGATTGGGGCGGCCCTCGCGGGCGTGATCGACCGCTGGATCGTGTGCACACTGCCAGGGCCGCGCGGCACGAGCGCGGCGGAGCTCGCCGCACGGCTGGTCCCGTCAGCCTCGCCCGTCGAGCTGGCCGGCTCGGTCGCAGCCGGCTGCGAGTTGGCGCGCGCGCAAGCGCAGCCCGGCGAGCGCGTCGTCGTGTGCGGCTCGGTGTACACCGTGGGCCCGGCACTGCAGTGGCTTCGGGTATACTGAATTTCATGGGGTGCGTCTGCGCTTGCCTTATCAAGGCTCGCCCCCATGGTGGGTGCTCCAGGTGAAAGAACGGCTGACGGGCGCGATCATTCTCGTGGCCCTGATCGTGTTGCTGGTACCCGAACTCTTGACGGGGCCGGTCCGCTCGGCACCGC
>DASQRV010000274.1:0-3415 GCA_035642735.1 Steroidobacteraceae bacterium | reverse complement strand
GGCGATCGCCGGCTACACGAACCTCAGCAAGGGAGCACCCACGCCGCCGCCCTACTCCGACAAGGAGAACCTCGCGCTGCAGACCGTCAACCTCTATTTCGCCGGGCGAATCACCGAGCACCTCGGAGCGTTCGTCGAGGGAACCTACGACCACATATTCGATAGCAAGACCTGGAGCAAGCTCGATGTGCGTTACGCGCGCTCCGTGGACGTCGGCGGCCACAGTACCGTGCTCGGGATCACCGTCAACAACAATCCCACCGTGCAGGACCTGTGGAACTCGACGCCGGTGTGGGGCTTTCCCTACGTCGGGTCGGAGCTCGTGCCGTCGCCGAACACCGGGCCGGTCCTCGATGAGGCGTTCGGCAACACCGTGCTCGGGAGCAGCCTCTATTCGATGATCGACAACCGCTGGTACGTGGAGCTGGGTTTCTACAAAGGAGTGAGCGACAAGTGGCTCGCCAATCTCGGTCTTCCCGGGGCGAACCCGCATATCGTCGGCGCAGCACCTTACGGCCGCCTCACCTGGCACCAACAGTCGGGGCCACACTATCTCGCACTCGGGCTCGTGGCATTCAGCGCCAAGCAGCAGCCCTTCCAGCCCACGACCACCGAGACCAACCGCTCGACCGATTACGGGCTCGATGCCAGCTACCAGTTCAACGTCGGCACGCCGCAGGCGTTCGACGCGCACGCCTCGTGGATCCACGAGAAGCGTTCCCTGGATGCCAGCGTAGCGGTCGGTGCCTCCGATTCCACCTCCAACAGCCTCGATACGTTCCAGATGGACGTGAGCTACATCATCAACCAGACCTGGGCGACGACCGTGGCAGTGTTCAACACCAACGGATCGGCGAACCGCCTGATGTTCGCGCCCGGTCCGGTCAGCGGCAGCGCCTCGGGCGCACCGACGAGCGGTGGTTACACGGCGCGGCTCGAGTGGATACCATTCGGCAAGGTCGGATCGTTCGCGAGCCCCTGGGTCAACCTGCGCATGGGATTGCAGTACACCGGCTACTGGCGCTTCAACGGCGGCAGCTCGAATTACGACGGCTTCGGCCGCTCGGCGAGCGACAACAACAGCTTCTTCGTGTACACCTGGCTGGCGTTCTGAGCCGCACCGCCGCGGCGCCCGCTGCCTGGCGGGACTTCGCCGGCTAGCGGACCTGACAGAAGCAGTAAGCGTACAGGCGGTTCGGCACGGTGAACTGCGCGAGGCGCTGGGCCTCGCGGGTCACCGGGTCGAGCCGCTGCGCCAGCTGCGCGAGCGCCGTCTCGGTGGGACTTGCGCGCAGGAAGAGCGCCGCAAGGCTCGACCTGAGCTGCATGGCGAGCGCCTGCGCCCAGGTGAGCTCGGGCTCGATGAATTCGAGCGCGTAGTCCGTCACCTTGGCGCGGCGGGCCGCGGCCCGCGTGGCATCGTTGAAGGAGCCGAGCTGATCGACGAGGCCGATGCGCCGCGCATCGGTGCCAGCCCACACCCGCCCCTGCGCGATGGCATCCACCTCGTCGCGGGACTTCTTGCGCCCGGTCGCGACGCGCTCGAGGAACTCGCCGTAGCCGCGCGACACCGTCGATTGCAGCAGCGTACGCGCTTCGTCACCCAGGGGGCGGTCGAGGCGCAGCTGTCCCGAGAGCGGGGTCGTGCCGACGCCATCGACGCCCACCCCGACCTTGCCGAGCGTCCGCTCGATCGTCGGGATGATCGCGAAGATGCCGATGGAGCCCGTGATGGTGGCCGGGCTTGCCCAGATCTCATCCGCCGGCGCCGAGATGTAGTAGCCCCCGGAAGCCGCATAACCGCTCATCGACACCACGACGGGCTTGCCCGCGCTGCGCAGCTCGACGAGCTCGCGGTAGATCTGCTCGGAGGCGAGCACGCTGCCACCCGGGCTGTCGACCCGCAGCACCAGGGCCTTGATGTTCTTGTCGGTGCGCGCCTGGCGGATGAGCCGCGCGACGGTCTCGCCGCCGATGCTGCCGGGCGGCTGATCGCCGTCGATGATGTCCCCCTGGGCCACGATCACGCCGATCCGCGGCTTGCCGTCGGCTTTCAGCTTCTTCTGGGCGCGCGCATAGCGCACGTAGTCATCGGCCGAGACCGACTTGAAGGAGTTGGTGTCGTCGTCCTTGCCGACGAGGCCGATGAGGCGCTGCTCGAACCCGATGCGCGTCTTCAGGCTGGTCACGAGGTTCGCCTGCAACGCGACGCGCGCCGCATCCCCGCCGGCGGCGGGCACCGTTTTGGAGAGCGACTCGACGTACTTCTCGAGCGCATCGGGGGGCAGCTTGCGGGCGCGCGTGACCGCCGCCTGGTAGCTGCTCCAGAGCGCGTTGAGATAGACGCGGCTCTCCTCGCGATCCTCGGGCGACATGTTCATGCGGGTGAAGGTCTCTACCGCGCTCTTGAAAGAGCCCACCCGGAACACGTTGATCTCCACGCCGATCTTGTCGAGCACATCCTTCAGATAGTGGCGAAAGCGGTCGTAGCCCTCAATCAGCACGAAGCCCATCGGATCGAGCAGCACCTCATCGGCCTGGGCGGCGAGGTAATAGCGCTCCTGGGTCATCTCCGTGCCGTAGGCGATCACCTTCTTGCCGCTGGCGCGGAATTCGCGCAACGCGGCGGCGAGCTCCTCCAGCGTCGGCTGCGCGGCGCCCTCGAACTTCTCGAGGTCGAGCGCCACCGCCGCGATGCGCTGGTCATTAGCCGCCGCGCGAATCGAGTCGGTCAGGTCCCAGAGGAGTGTCTCGTGACGCGTCTCGCCGCGCGTCTGCTGCAGCGCGCGCTCGAGCGGATCTCCGGAGAGCTGCTCGACGAGCTGCCCCTCGGGGGCGATGAGCAGCGCGGCTTTCGCGGGGATGCGCGGCACGCTGCCGCGCAGGATCCCGATCAGCACCCCGAAGATCACCAGCAGCAGGATCAGGTGCAACGCCTTGCGCAGGGCGTCCAGGCCGCGCCACAGGCCGGAAAAGAACGAGCGGAGCGTCATGTTCTACTCCTGCGCAAGCGGCGCGAAGCTGCCCGCCGGCGTCTCAGATTTTTTCCTCGATCCTCGCCGCCTTGCCGGACAGGTCGCGCAGGTAATAGAGCTTGGCGCGACGCACGCTGCCGCGGCGCTTCACGGTGATGTCGCTGATCGCCGGACTGTAAGTCTGGAAGACGCGCTCGACGCCCTCACCGTGGGAGATCTTGCGCACCGTGAAGGAGGAGTTCAGGCCGCGGTTGCTGCGGGCGATGACGACGCCCTCGTAAGCCTGTACGCGCTCACGGTCGCCCTCCACCACCTTAACCTGCACGACCACCGTGTCGCCGGGCTTGAACTCCGGGATGACGCGGGTCATACGCTGCTTTTCGATTTCCTGAATTATCTTGTTGCTCATGTTCGTTCACCTCGATCCTGAATCTCACTCA
>DASQRV010000273.1:0-11157 GCA_035642735.1 Steroidobacteraceae bacterium | reverse complement strand
GCCGCCGCGCTTCGCCACGACTGCCGTCCACCAACCGCCAGCGGCCGTGATGGCAACCGGTGGGCCCTGCCACAGCCAGGACACGGCGTACAGGCGCCGCTCGGTGGGATTGTCCTTGCTGGCGCCGATCACCGCGATTCCGCGCGCCTCGTCCACGCCTTCGATCATCCCTACCGGCCACTCGCCATGGGTGAGCTGACGGATCAGCTGTCCGCTGCCGGAGTAAAGGTACAGGTGCCGGTAGCCGCTGCGTTCGGAAGTCCACAGAAACCGCCCATCGTGCAGCGGTGTGAAGTCGGACGTGACCTCCACCCAGTGCGGGCTCGATTCCGCGAGAATCACCCGCGCCGTGCCGTTCGTCGGGTCGACCGCCAGCACCTCGAGGTGCCGCTGATCGCGGCTGAGGCGCTGGACGTACAGAATCCGCCCGTCCTTCGACCAGTCGACGCGGGGGATGTAGATGTCGCTGCTGCTGCCGAGGTCTACGCGAGTGCGGGTGAGCGTCGCCAGGTCCTCGATGTAAAGCTCGACTTGCGCATTGCGGCGGCCCGCGCGCGGATAACGCTGGCGCACCACGGTCGCGCCGGTGGCGCCGATCTCGGGCCGCTCGATGACATCGACCTCGCTCTGATCGACCCGGGTGAGTGCGATGCGCGTCTCGTCCGGACTCCACCAGTAACCGGTCGAGCGATCGAACTCCTCCTGCGCGATGAATTCGGCGGTGCCCCAGCTTCTGAGCTCCGTGCCTCCCTGCGTCAGGGCGCGCTCGGGACCGCCCGCCGTCGGCACGATATACAGATTGTCGTCGCGGATGAACGAGACGTAGCCCCCCTTGGGCGACACCTTGGCATCGATGTCGCTGGCGGGCGTGTTGGTCAGCTGACGCACCGCACCGCTCTCGCGCACGAACAGCCACAGGTGGCCCTCGACCGGCACGACGATGAAGCGCCCCTCATCGTCCCATGCGTAGTCGACCACTCCGTGAGTCTGGACGCCCTCGCGCTCACGGCGGCTCTTTTCGGCTTCCGAGAGCGTGTGGTCCTTCGGGCTCAAAGCGGCGCCATCGATCAGCAACCGGCTGGAGCCGCCGGCAACGTCCGCAATCCAAAGGTCGGTGACGGTCACGTCGGACGGCTTGCTCTTGAGCCAGGTGACGGCGGAGCCGTCCGGCGCCATCTGCACCCCTCGCGCAGTGGGACCGCCGAGATCCGGACTTGCAAATACGCGCGCCGGCGTCAGCACCTCTCCGGCGCGGTCGTGGGTGGCGAGGAGCGAGAGGCCCGCAGCAACTGCGGCTGTGGTGCCCATGAATCTCCGCACGTCAGGTGACGACGTTGGGCGAGGTCGCGACCCGATTGCGCCCCGCACTCTTGGCCCGATACAGCGCGGCATCGGCTTCGGCGATGAGGCGCTCGGCCAGCACCTTGTAGTCGAGCTGGCCGGCGCCCGGCTTGGCGGCCGCCACACCGATCGAGAGAGTCACGGTCTCCTGGACACCCTTGACGACGGCGATGGGCTGCTCGCGTACCGCGTGCAACACACGCGCGGCGACCCGCTCGCCGTCGGCCATGGTCGCGTGCGACAGCACCATCGCAAACTCATCGCCGCCGAAACGCGCGCCGGTGTCGCTCAGGCGCATCTCGGCATCGATGCGCTGGGCGACTTCGCGCAGCACGGCATCGCCGGCCAGGTGGCCGTACTGATCGTTGATCCGCTTGAAGTGATCGACGTCGATCATCAGGCACACGAGCGCGTGCCGCGCGCGCTGTGTCCGGGCAAGCTCCTCGCGCAGCCGCGCGTGCAGGTAACGGCGGTTGTGGAAGCCAGTGAGGAAGTCAGTGAGGCCGCTGCGCAGCAGGCGCGCGCGATTGACGGCGTTCTCCACGCAGATCGCGGCCACGAGTCCGAGGTGGGCAAGGAAGTCGCTCGCCAGCTCCGGCGTGAAGCGCTGCGGGTCGCTGCTGGAGAACACCAGCACGCCATCGAGCGGCTCGTTACGCCGCAGCGGGATCAGTGCGAGGCTTCCGGGCTGCGGCGCCGCGACCCCCGGCACCAGCAGCTCGTGATCGGCCTTGCGGTAGGGGCCGAGCCAGGGCCGCTCGAGGCTGGCGAGCTGCGGAGCCACGGTCACCAGCGCATCGACGAAGCACACACCGGGGGGCTCGCCTGCCGTGACGCCATCGCCCGAGAGCAGGTGACGGATCTCGTGCTGCGGGTCGTGCAGGATGAGCGCGACCTCATCGAGCTGGTAGGAGGTGCGGAGCCCTACGATGAGCCGCTCGAACAGCTGCGTGAGTGAGCCGGCGCGCAGGAGCTCCAGCTCGCGCTCCTGGGTTTTGCGCAGCAGCGAATCGTTGCGGCCGACTTCTTCGGTGAGCCCGGCGAGCTTTGTTTCCAGGGTGCGCATTTCAAGCTCGAGCCGGGCGACCTCCGACTCGGGCGTGGCACGGTGCGCGCCGGGCGCAGCTTTCGGCTCGGACTGAGTTCGGCGCATCGCGCGAGCGTCCTCCTGTCTCAGGCGCGGTGCTCAGTCACGCTGCGCCGGTCCTGCAGATAATCGCGCCCGCGGCTCATCAAAGCAACGAATGCGTGGTGGTCCTGGGAAAGCACGGCGGTGCGCAGGCGTTCCACTGCCTGCGAGAGAGCCTCGAGCGACTCGGCCCCATAGTCATTGAGACTCTGTATTTCATAATACAGCTCGGGACTCTCCTGGGCGACGCGCGTGGCCACATCGAGCTGCGCGTCGAAGGTGGTGCTCGACATGCGAGCCAGCCGCGGCGCCGCTTCGCCGCTGTCGGCGAGCGCCGTAAAGAAAGCGATGTTGAGGGCATGCGACAGTCCGAGCACATAGGCGATCAGGCGATCGTGGTCGTCGAGGCTCATGACGACCTGCTCCGCCATGGTCGGTGCGAACAGTGCGCGCGCGCCCTCGAGTGCTGCGGCGTTGCCGAGGTCCACGAACACCACGTGCCGCCCGGAGAGAAGCTCGGTGTCCGGCCCGAACATCGGGTGTACCGAGGTCACCCTGCAGCCGTGAGATTTCAGCGCCAGGAGCCCCGCCCGCAACGGCGATTTGAGCGAGCCCACATCGAAGATCACCCCCGGCGGACGGCGCAACGCCAGGTCCCTGAGAATCGCATCCGTGATGCCGAGCGGCGTGGCGAGCACGATGTAGTCGTGCTTCAGATCGGTGCGGCGCCAGTCATCGACGCGCGTTACGCCGGCGGCAGCCGGTGCAGGGTCGGCGACCTCGACGGTGAACCCCTGCGAGGCGAGAAAGTTCACGAACCAGGCGCCCATCTTGCCGGCTCCGCCGATGACGAGCGCACGGCGCCCGCTGCCGGCACCGTGTGCGATGACGCTCGCCTGCTCCTGCGTGGTGAGCGATGAGCGGATGAGCAGCCGCAGCAGCTGCTCGGCGAGCTCGCCCGACACGCCGCGCTCGGCCGCCGCGGCCCGCACGCCCATGATCACCTCGCGCTCGCGCTCGTAGTCGCGCGTCGGCTTGCCGGTCGCGCGCTTGACGCGCGCCACCTCCTCGCTCAGGACCTTGCGTTCCGCCACGAGCTGGATGAGCTGGCGGTCGAGATCGTTCATTCGCTGGCGGAGATCCTCCAGCGTCACGGTGTCGCGCGTCATGGGAGGGGGCCTCCTCAAGTCCCCACTCCTTTCTATCGGGGCGCAGCGGGAGGTGCAAGTGGCGGCGGTTGCCAGAGGCGGACGCCGAAACGCCATCCGGGAGGATATTGCGACAGCGTCTGCACGCGCAGCTCGCCGGTGCCCGCGTCCCAGAGAAACGGACGCCCGTCGCCCGGGTGGGTCGACCACTGCGGGTGCGCCCGCAGGAACGGCGCGAGGTCCGCTGTTGCCACGCGACGCAGCCGGATCTCGTAAGCGGCCCTCACGAGGCGCTGCAGCGCCGCCTCATCCCACGCGCGCGGCGGGTAGTGGCGATAGGGCTGCGTCACGACCGCGGTGAGGAGCTTGCCGAGCGGATTGTAGGTCAACGGCAGGAGCCAGACGCGCGGCTCCCCGGTCGATCCGCCCGCCGATCCTGGATTCATCCGGTAGAACGTCGCCGGATCCGAGGCCGCGGCCATCCAGCGCCGGGTCTGTGTGGCCAACAGGTTTTCGGTGGCATTCAGCTTGAGGAAGCGATCGCTGATGCGACTGCCCGCGCGCTCGAGCCATCCCTGCGTGCCGCGGCGCGCCTCGCTGTCGGGGCTCGTGAGGGTCGCCATCTGGACACGGAACTCGGCGGCGAGCGCCCCGCCAAGGTCGAAGTCCCGGGCATCGAACAGCGGCACGAGCGAGTCGGCGTACTTCTCATCGAGCGCGAGCTCTACCTCCGGATCGGCGATGAGGTCGGCGAGCAGCAGATAGTCGGTCTGCAGGAACGCGAGCGCCAGCATCTTCCACCGCAGCGTCCCGGCGCCGGCGAGCACGCGACGCCACAGGCGGATGTCGAGTTCGAGCTCGGCCAGTCCGAGTTGCCGCTCGACGGAGCGGCGCGCGCGCATTTGCAGCGCGAGTTGGGCGAGAAACAGCCGGTGCACCTCGTTGGGCGCCGCGGGGTAAGGCATGAGCGCGCTCGGACGCGCAGTCTCGTAGTAGCCGCGCAGCAGGATCAGGTCGAGATAGCGCTCGATCAGCTCGTGGTTGTCGTGGAGGAGCGCTTCGATCTGCTGCTCGTACTGCGGAGCCTCGTTCCAGACGGAAGACTCGAGCGGGCGGATGAAGCTGACATCGCCCCTGAAGGCGAGGCGGTGCGCGTCCTTCGCGGCGAGGCCTTCCAGGTTCACCGCCGAGGGATCGCGCAACGCCGCGTCGATGTTGCGGTTGTAGTGCTCGATGCGCGCCTCACCAGCCGCGATGACGGACTCGGCAGGCGGCGCATCGAATCCCTGCAGCGCCACGTAGGCGTTGTCCTGGTCGCCGTACGGGTTCGGCGGTGGAGTGAGCAGCGCGCGCACTTCGGGGGTGAGCGCCTCATCGCGCGCATTCACGAGCAGCGCACCGAGGAACAGCACGCACGCCAGCGCCGTGAGCGCGAGCAGGCCGATCCCCAGCCACTTCATCGTCCGCTGGAGCACCCACGCAGCCTCGGCCACGCGCTACCTTTTCCGGGAGAGCCGGGTCACGCCCCGAGCATACCGGGCGGAATGGAAAATCGCCGGTCCGGCTGCTGCTTCGCTAACATTGTGCGATGGCCGTGCACACCGAGACGCTTCCCGACCCGCTGCCCGCGGATCCGCTGGTCGTGGTCAGCGATTGGCTCGCGCAGGCGTCGGCCGCGCACACGCAGCCCAACCCCAATTCCATGGTGCTCGCGACGAGCACGCGCGAGGGCCGTCCGAGCGCCCGGGTCGTTCTGTGCAAGGAGATCGTGCCGCGGCCCGGCTACATCGTCTTCTACACCAACTACCTCTCTGCCAAGGGACGCCAGCTCAAGGACAACCCGCACGCCGCGGCGGTCATGCACTGGGACGCACTGCACCGCCAGGTACGCATCGAGGGTCAGGTGGTCGCCGCGCCCGCGGCCGACAGTGACAGCTATTTCGCCGCGCGTGCCTGGCAGAGTCGCATCGGTGCGTGGGCAAGCGAGCAGAGCGAGCCGATCGGCTCGCGCGCTGAGCTGCTCGAGACGGTGAAAGAGACCGCGCGACGCTTTGGCGCAGCGACACCCGGTTCCCCTGGCGCGGATGATTCGCTCCGGCTGACCATCCCGCGGCCGCCGCACTGGGGCGGTTACCGTCTGTGGGTGGACACGGTGGAACTGTGGGTCGAAGGAACCGCGCGCATCCACGATCGCGCGCGCTGGCAGCGCACGCTCCGGGCGCTCCCCAAAGGCTCCTTCAGAGCGGACCCGTGGGTCGCGACGCGCCTGCAGCCGTGAGACGCGCACCGGGCGCGCCCTTCGGTCGGCGCTGAGAGTCTGCGAGCGTGTGGAAGAGCATCCGGATGTCGCTGCTCCTCGCGGTGCTGGCCGTGGTGGCGCTCCACGCCTGGCTCGATCGCGTCGCGACGCAGAGCTGGCAGGAGCCACTCTGGGTCGGACTCTATCCCCTGAATGCCGATGGCCGCGCGCCGACCCAGGAGCACGTCGCCACACTCAGCGTCGGGGATTTCCAGGCGATCGAGGAGTTCCTGGCGCGTGAGGGGCGGCGCTACGGACTGAAGCTCGAGGAGCCGGTGCACATAGAGCTCTATCCGCCGGGCTCGAAGCTCCCGCCCTCGCTCGAACCCTCGGCAGGGCCCCTGGGGATCGCGTGGTGGAGCCTCAAGCTGCGTTATTTCGCGGCCCAGGCGACCTCGGTGCCCGGTCGTGCGCCGCCGCGTATCCGGCTGTTCCTCCTCTACCACGATCCGGCCACACTCGAGCGCGCCCCGGATTCACACGGGCTGCAGAAGGGCCTGGTCGGCGTCGTCCACCTGTTCGCCGATCCCGGCATGGCGGGAAGCAACAGCATCGTGATCACGCACGAGCTGCTGCACACGGTCGGCGCCAGCGACAAGTACGATCTGCGCACCGGCAGCCCGCTCTTTCCCAGCGGCTACGGCGATCGCGACCAGGATCCCCTCTACCCGCAGGAGCGGGCGGAGATCATGGCCGGACGGCGCGCTCTGTCGTCCTACCAGTCGGACATGCCACACACGCTCGCGGGGATGCTCATCGGTCCGGAGACGGCGCGGGAGATCCGGTGGACGCACTGAGCGGCAAACGCGCGCTGCGGCCCGCTTCCGGGTTGTCGGCGGCGGCCGTGAGCGTGCGGGCCGGCGTACGCGAGCTGGTGCGCGAGCTCTCGGTACAGTTCGCACCCGGCGAGCTCGTTGCGATCCTCGGCCGCAACGGCGCGGGCAAGACGCTGACGCTCCACACGCTCGCAGGTCTGCGCGCACCGGCCGCCGGCACGGTCTCTCTCGATGGAACGGCGATCGCACGGCTGCAGCGGCGTGCCGTGGCGCTGCGGCTCGGGCTCCTGCCCCAGGATCTCGAGGATGCGTTCGTCAGCACCGCCATCGAGACGGTGCTGATCGGGCGTCACCCGCACCTTGCGCTGTGGCAATGGGAGAGCGCCGAGGACGAGCGCCTCGCGCGCGAGGCATTGCGCACGGTGGACATGGAGGAATTCGCGACGCGCCGCACCGACACTCTCTCCGGAGGCGAGCAGCGCCGCGTCGCCGTCGCGGCGCTGCTGGCGCAGCAGCCGGCGATCTTCCTGCTCGATGAGCCGACCAATCACCTCGATCCGCACCACCAGCTCGCGATCCTCGGCCTGTTCCGCGCACTTGCGGACTCGGGGCGCACCGTCATCACCACCCTCCACGACCCGACGCTCGCCGCGCGCTTTGCCGACCGGGTGCTGCTGCTGCACGGCGATGGCCGCTGGGTGCTCGGACCGGTCGGCACGACACTCACGGCCGCGACCCTTTCGGAGCTCTACGTCGCGCCGATGATCGAGCTCGGCCGCGACGGCCGGCGCGTGTTCGTCAGCGCCTGAGGATCAGCGCGAGAGCGCGGCGAGCACGGCAGCGTGCACTGCGCCGTTGGTGGCCAGCACGCTCGTCGTACCGAGGCCGACCGGTGCGCCGGCGAGATCGGTGAAAGTGCCGCCGGCCTCACGCACCAGCACCACCAGCGCCGCGATGTCGAGAATGTTGACGTCGGACTCGATTACGACTTCGAGCGCGCCGCGCGCCAGCAGGTGATAGTGCACGAAGTCGCCGTAACCGCGGACACGGGCGACACCGCCGAGGAACTCGCCGAGCCGCGGCCAGCGCGGCGGCTGCGTGAGGCGCTTGAGGTTACCGATGGAGACGAAGGCGTCCGCCAGCGTCCCGACCTCACTTACCCGGATGCTCTGCTCGTTGAGATACGCCCCGCCGCCGCGCTCGGCCCAGGCGAGCTCCCCGTACACCGGTGCATTGGAGACCCCGAGCACGAGCTCGCCGCCCCGCATCAGGGCAATCTGCGTGGAGAAGAAAGGTGTCTCGCGCACGAAGGACTTGGTGCCATCGATCGGATCGACCAGCCAGATGCTCTCGGCCCCCATCGCGTGCTGCCCGGTCTCCTCGCCGTAGAAGCCGTAACCGGGAAACGACCGCGCCAGCGTCGCCCGGATCACTTCCTCGGCGCGCACGTCCGCTTCGGTGACCGGTGACTGGTCCGGCTTGATCTGCACACGCGGGTCGCGCCGATAGTAGGCGCGGATGACATCGGCCGCCGCGCGCGCGGCTTCGAGGGCAGCAGTGAGTTCTTTCGAGGCCATATCGCTTAGGATACGTCCATGGGTAATCGCCTGAGCAGGATCTACACGCGCACCGGCGATGACGGGACGACGGGCCTCGGCGATGGCAGTCGCGTGCCCAAGGACAGCCTGCGGGTGGAAGCCTTTGGCACCGTGGACGAGCTCAACAGTGCGATCGGGGTGCTGTTGGCGACCCCCGGCATTCCCCCGGGGGTGAGCGCCAGCCTCACGGAGGTGCAGCACGAGCTCTTCGACCTCGGCGGGGAGCTGTGCATACCGGGACATCGGGCCATCAAGGCAGAGCACGTGGCGCGCCTCGAGAAATCACTCGATGAGTTCAACGACGCCCTGCCCCCGCTCAAGGAGTTCATTCTCCCGGGCGGCGGGCCGGCGGCGGCCGCCTGCCACCTCGCCCGCGCCATCGCGCGGCGCGCCGAGCGGCGTATGTGGACGCTCGCGCGCTCGGAGCGGGTGAGCCCGGAGGTGGCGCAGTACCTCAATCGCCTCTCGGATCTGCTGTTCGTGCTGGCGCGAGTGCTTGCCCGGCACGAGCAGGGCGTCGAGGTCCTCTGGCGCCACGACCGCGGCAAAGCGAAGTAACCCCCGAACAACGAGCCGCGGCACGCGCTGCGACGGCGTGGTCAGCCGCGCGGGGCCGCTCGCAGTGTTTGATCCAGCAGCTGCCGCAAGCGCGCCCAGTTGAATGAAGGGCCGGGGTCCGTCTTGCGGCCCGGTGCGATCTCGTTGTGTCCGGCCATGGCCTGCGCGGAGAGCGACGGGTACGCCGCGAGCAGCGCGGCACTCAGCGCGGCGAGCGCCTCGTACTGTGCATCGGTGTAAGGCGTATCGTCCGTGCCCTCGAGCTCGACGCCGATCGAGAAGTCGTTACACCCGCTGCGGCCGCGGTAGGCGGACTGCCCGGCGTGCCAGGCGCGCTCGCCGAAGGGCACGTACTGCACGATCTGTCCGTCGCGCCGGATAAGCGCATGCGCCGACACGCGCTGCCCGGCGATCTCGCGGAAGTACGGGTGTGCGTCCCCCGGCAGGGTGCCGGTGAACAGCCGATCGATCCACGCGCCGCCGAACTCTCCGGGTGGCAGGCTGATCCCGTGCACCACCAGCAGCTCGGGCAGTACCCCGGCGGGACGCGCGTCGAAGTGCGGCGACAAGACCTGGCGGGCGCCGGCGAGGAGCCCGGTAGCGCGGTCAATGTGCAGAGGGGGGGGTGAAACGGCGGCGCTCATCTCAGACCATCGTAATGCAATCGTTCGGGCACGAATACAGCTGGCGGCCCAGGCTCGCCGCATATAAACATGTTGATATACCGAGCTTGTATCAACATGTTGATGTGTCCACCGCACCCGAGGAACTCGATCGGCTCGTTCGGGCGGTGCACCACGCCTGTCGCCGGGGGATTGACGAGCGCCTGGGGCGCCACGGCATCAGCGTGGTGCAATGGCATGCGCTGCAGGCGATCAACGACAACCCTGGGCTTCCGCTGCGCCGCCTGGCGAGGCTGACCGGGCACTCGGACCAGGCGTTCGGCACCCTGGTGGCAAGGCTGCTCGCTGGAGGCTATGTTTTGCGCCGGCGAGGGCACGGCCGGGCGACGACCCACGAAGTGACGGTCCTGGGTACGGTCATGCTCGGCGGGGCGAACGAAATCGCCCACGGGGTCTTGACGCTGCTGTTCCTGCCCCTCAGCGACGGCGACCGCCAATCTCTGCAGGTATTGCTCCGCCGGGTGCTAGAGGGGCAGTGGCGGCTGCAGCTCGAGCCACTGCCGGAGTCTGCGTGGTAAAACGGCGTCCATGACGCGCGCGAACAAGAATGCGGCGTATGTCGTACGTGACCTCGCCCACGTCTGGCATCCCTGCACGCAGATGAAGGATCACGAGCAGCAGCTGCCGCTGATCCCCATCCGGCGCGGTGAGGGTGTGTGGCTCGAGGACTACGACGGCAAGCGCTATCTCGATGCGGTCAGCTCCTGGTGGGTGAATCTCTTCGGTCACACCAACCCGCGGATCAATGCCGCGGTGCGTGCCCAGCTCGAACGCCTCGAGCACGTCATCCTCGCCGGTTTCAGTCACGAGCCGGTGATCGAGCTGTCGGAGGCGCTCACCACCCTCGGGCCCGCGGGTCTCACCCGCTGCTTCTATGCCGACAACGGCTCGTCCGCCGTCGAGGTCGCGGTGAAGATGAGCTTCCACTACTGGCGCAACGTGGGCCGCAGCGGCAAGCGCCGCTTCATCACCCTGACCAACAGCTATCACGGTGAAACTCTCGGTGCCCTCGCGGTCGGCAACGTCGAGCTCTACAAGGAGATCTACCGGCCGCTGCTCATGGACGTGATCAGCGCGCCCTCGCCCGACTGCTTCGAGCGCGGCCCCGGGGAGAGCTGGGCGCAGCACTCGCGCCGGCGCTTCGCCGACATGGAGGCGTTGCTCGCAAAGCATGCGGATGAAACCTGTGCGGTGATCGTGGAGCCACTGGTGCAGTGTGCCGGCGGCATGCGCATGTACGACCCCGTGTACCTGACACTGCTGCGCGCGGCCTGCGACGCCCACCGCGTGCATCTGATCGCCGACGAGATTGCGGTCGGCTTCGGGCGCACCGGCACGCTGTTCGCGTGCGAGCAGGCCGGCATCCGTCCGGACTTCATGTGCCTTTCGAAGGGACTCACCGGCGGCTACCTGCCGCTCTCGGCCGTAATGACGACCGAGCCGGTCTATGAGGCCTTCTACGACGAGTACACGAAGCTCACGGCGTTTCTGCACTCCCACAGCTTCACCGGCAACCCGCTCGCCTGCGCCGCCGCCCTCGCCACGCTCGCGATCTTCCGCGAGGATGGCACGCTCGGGCGCAACCGCGCGCTTGCCGCACACATGGGTGCGCGTGCGCGCGAGCT